>DUKP01000181.1 GCA_013329295.1 Candidatus Poseidoniaceae archaeon | reverse complement strand
CTGATTCTACACCATCTATCATTAACGCAACTGCTTCACTTAGCCATATATCGCCATAGTTTACTGCCCAGCCCCAGCCTTCTTTCTTATCATAGGCTGCTTTGAAAATCTCTATTGCTGCACTCCATTGTTTTTGCAACATCAATTCTATTCCTTCGTACCACATAAATCTGGCAGCCTCGAGAAGTCTTTTCTGATAACAACCCTTTAGATTCTGTTCCGCATAAAATCTAACATCATCATCGCCAAAAGCAAGTGCATAACCGAGATATAATTCACATTCAAAAAGTGTGTTCTCAAGCAACTTGTGGACATTCATATGATATCCTCCCAAATGACCCCACCATTTGCCATTATCAAGGCGAGGGTGAGATTCAAGCAAATCTCTCAATCGGCCTAAATCCTCAAGCATAATATCGCAAGTTGCTCGATTGATTAATTTCCGACTTTCCCATTCACTCCATGTTTGATTAAGATCTTGCACTAGTTTACTAGCTGCTGATCGAGCTTTATTCTGAACTTGTTCAAATGCTTCAACATCAAAATCATTCGGTGAGTCATTACCTTCAACTTTGAAACGTATTTCCAAACGAATTAGCCCTATTGAATCATCATTCCATGCAGTAGTACTAACTGCAACAAAATCTACATCATAACTTGAATCTCGGTATGGGTCGTATTGCACTATACCGCTGAGACTACCACTGTCTGAAAATTCAATTCCAGGAGGCAATCGAGGGAGAGTTGGTGCTTGCAAAAATCCATCCTTTATCGGAAAAGAATCGTCGAGTTTGTAATCTAATTGCTCACCAACTTTGACATCTCCAAGGTTAACTTCATGGCGGGTAATTTTGACATTATTTCGGTCAGCGCAACGATAATGTTCACTGTATAATTCAGCATATAGCCAGTTCTTTGGACAATCATTACAGCAAAAACATCGGCCTCTTCGATAGCTTTGATATTGAAGTGGAAGCGAATCACTGGAACAACAAAGATTAGATTCTTTTACTGAAATCTGACTGGTTTTATTTTCTTGCTCAAAATTGGTTTTGAGTTCGGCAAGAGCATCATTACGAGCTAGGATATTCATATCCTCATCGGTTGCTTTGCGACAAAAATTATCACTGTCTTGAGGAACGTAAATCAATGTATAGTCTCCCTCTAAAGCTACTTGATAAGGCGCTACGTCTTCTTTTGGCCAATTATCTTCACGATAGTTGTGAGCTATTATTCTACCCAGTTTCCACCCTTGTTGACCAAGGTTACACATTACTATGGTTCCAACTTTGAAACGATATTCTGACATAATAAGCCCATATTGCCACGTAGCGTATTCATTCAATGAAAATCATGTCGTGACAAGGTTTGCTGCGCGCTCAAATCTTAAATTGATTTGTTTTTGATTATTAGTTGGTCCCCGCTTCCGGACTTGGAGAGAAGTCCGCTAGTATCGAAACTTTTCCAATTATATCTGTGCGCTTAGGCATCAATAGTTATGAAATACAGGTATGGGTGTTTTTAAGCCAAAAATGGAATATATGTCCACAAAAGCCGAGAACCGATGGGCGAGTTTAGACTAGTCATCATCGGGGGTTCCGGTGATTTATCATTGAGGAAACTAATCCCATCATTATACGCTTGTGATATTGAAGGACATTTAAGCGAAGGCACTATCCATGCTCTGGGGAGAAAATCCTTCACTGATAACGAATTTTGTGATTTGGTTTGTCAACGAAATGAGACTATGGCCCGTGACAGCGACTTTTTCAAACGATTAAATTATCATCAATTTGATGCCATGAATGATGAGGATTATACAAGATTAAGTGAGGAATTACCCAATGCCAAAACAACGATTTTTTACCTTTCTACGGCTCCAGATTTATTCCATATTATCGCAAAGGGATTAGCACAAACTGAACTAATTGACGATAATACTAGAGTAGTTTTAGAGAAGCCTTTGGGCGACAGTTACGAATCCAGTGTATTACTTAGCGATTCGATAGAAAAGCACATTGAGCCATCAAAAATATATCGTATCGACCACTATCTTGGAAAAGAATCAGTACAAAATCTAATGGTTTTGAGATTTGCTAATGCCGTAATTGAGCCGTTGTGGAATAGAAATTTCATCGATCATGTCCAAATTACTGTGGCAGAAACTGTTGGTGTTGAAGGTCGGGCAAGTTACTATGATAGATATGGGGCATTGAGAGATATTATTCAGAATCACATGCTACAGTTACTCTGCTTAATTGCCATGGAGCCACCAGCAGATGACAAACCAGAATCTATTCTAGCCGAAAAAGTCCAAGTTTTGAGGAGCCTCAAACCCCTCAAAGGAGCAACTGCTAGAAGAGATACGGTTAGGGCACAATATGCTTCAAGCGATAACAAAAGCAAGGGATACACTGAGGAAATGGGTGTTGCTAAGAATTCTAAAACTGAGACCTTTGTTGCAATGAAAATGCAAATAGAAAACTGGCGATGGGCAGGAGTTCCATTCTATATTCGAACAGGCAAGAGCATGGAACAAAGGCTTTCTGAGGTGGTGATTCAATTCAAGGAAGTGCCACATTGGACACTAAAAGTATCGAAGAAAAATCGTAAAGCAAACCGTATTGTTATTAGATTACAACCAGATGAATCTATTCAGTTATTGATGCAGATCAAACAACCTGGACCTAAATCTCTTGAATTAAAACAAGTACCTCTAGACTTATATTATGCTGATAGTATTGATGCAAGATTACCAGATGCATATGAGCGTTTATTGCTTGATGTTATTGAAGGAAACTCAACCTTGTTTATGGACCGCGAAGAGGTAGAACTCGCTTGGAAATGGTGCGATGGTGTACTCGATGCCTGGAAAGATGACAGTATGCCAATGTATAGCTACCCTGCAGGAACTTGGGGTCCAGAGGAAGCAGATTTACTGATTGCCAAACACAAGAATAGTTTCTGGGGCTACGGTCTGGGGGGAGATGATTGAACACATTTTCTCACTTCGAAGACCTAGCAATATCAATGGCCGATGAATTGTCAATACAGATAAATAATTTGATAGATAATGGAAAATCTCCAGTCATCGCTTTATCTGGTGGAACAACTCCTAGTCCAGTGTATCAAAAGTTAGTGACTATGGAGGTCAATTGGAACAAATGTAATTTCTTTATGGGAGATGATAGATGTGTCCCTCTTGGAAGTGAGAGATGTAATTTAACAATGGCAAAAAAGGCGTTTCAAGGAATCGATTGTACTTGGTCTGACATCCGAATAGAACCCATACTAAAACCTGATATTGCCATATTTGGTTGGGGTCTTGATGGTCATACAGCATCATGGTTTCCCGATTTAGGCAAAGAAGAAATTGACAAGTTATTCACTACGGATGCTCTAAAACAGAAAGTCTCCCCACCAAGTCAATCCGAACAAAGAATGACCCTTACATGGAGGGCTCTTTCTTCTGCTTCGCACATTCATTTACTTGGCAAAGGGCAAGAAAAAATGAAAGTTCTTCAGTCATGCTTAGAGAGGGATGACTCATATAGTAAACCGATGAGAATACTGTTTAACCATGATAAGGTAACTCCGCAGGTATGGTGGTCAGAACAATGAATCCTGAAATTATCAAAATCACCGAGCGGATTAAGAAACGCTCACTCAAAACTAGGGAGGAATACCTGGAACATATGCGAAAACAGCTTACTGAATCACCACAACGCAAAAAGTTGTCATGTGGAAATCTTGCCCATGGTGCAGCGGCTTGTGGTAGTAACAAAAATGATATTTTAGGTGGATTAACCGCAAATCTTGGCATTGTGACAGCATATAATGACATGCTTTCTGCACATCAACCGTTTGAATCATATCCAAATTTAATCAAACAATCTGCATTGGAATATGGTGGTACGGCACAAGTTGCAGGTGGAGTGCCAGCAATGTGTGATGGAATAACTCAAGGCAGACCTGGTATGGAAATGAGTCTATTCTCTAGAGACGTCATTGCATTGTCCACTGCAATTGCACTTTCTCACGAAATGTTTGATGGCCAGTTATTGCTTGGAGTTTGTGATAAAATAGTCCCAGGTTTATTGATTGGCGCACTAACCTCTGGCCATTTACCCACAGCACTAATCCCAGCAGGGCCGATGCCAACAGGGATCTCAAATGAAGAGAAGAAAAAGGTAAGAGAATTAAATGCAAAGGGGGAAGTTGATGATGAAGCACTCCTAGAAATGGAATCAAAAGCATATCACAGCCCGGGTACATGCACTTTCTATGGAACTGCTAACACCAATCAAATGCTCATGGAATTAATGGGATTGCATATCCCTGGGGCTTCTTTTGTTCCACCTAATTGTGCGTTAAGAGATCAATTGACCAAAGAAACTGTCAAGCAAGTTATGGAATGGTCTAA
>DUKP01000095.1:10166-10306 GCA_013329295.1 Candidatus Poseidoniaceae archaeon | reverse complement strand
GCAGCCGGATTCGGTATGGGTGCATCTTCAATTGCTCTCTTCGCTCGTGTTGGTGGTGGAATTTACACCAAGGCGGCTGACGTGGGTGCTGACTTAGTCGGTAAGGTTGAAGCAGGTATTCCAGAAGATGACCCAAGAAA
>DUKP01000095.1:473-9852 GCA_013329295.1 Candidatus Poseidoniaceae archaeon | reverse complement strand
GAAGATGACCCAAGAAATCCTGGTGTCATCGCTGACAATGTCGGTGACAACGTCGGTGACGTAGCTGGAATGGGTGCTGATATCTTCGAATCGTTCGTCGGTTCTATTATTGCAGCAATGATCATCGCTAACGAGTTCACTGGCGACAATGCTGCTGACTATGTTCTACTTCCAATCATGCTTGGTTTCATTGGTTACGCCGCATCCATAATCGGTGTTTTCTCAATGGCCTTCCTAAAGAACGGCAAAGACCCAGCAGCAGCACTTAGAAACACCACATTCATTGGTGCAATTCTATTTGCAATTGGTGGTTATGCATCAATCCAACAAGGTATCATCGATGTCGAATACGGCGTCATGCACTCAGTTGTTCTTGGTAGCATAGTCGGAATCCTAATCGGTTTAGTGACAGAATACTACACTGGTATCGAGCCGGTATTTGGTATCAAGACCAAGGCGATTCCACACATTGGTGAAATGTCCAAGACTGGACCAGCAACCAATGCTATCGCTGGATTATCAGTAGGTATGATGTCGACTTTCATTCCTATACTTTTGATTGCACTTGGTATTCTTGGCGCTAACGAATTTGGCGGCGATGAGTACGGCCTGTACTGTATTGCTATGGCAGCAATGGGTATGCTAGCAACTGTTGGTGTAACAATGACAGTTGACGCCTATGGACCAGTTGCTGACAATGCTGGCGGTATTGCAGAGATGAGTGGTCTTGGCGATGATGTCAGAGCTATCACAGACGAACTTGACTCCATTGGTAACACCACTGCAGCAGTTGGTAAGGGATTCGCAATCGGTTCTGCTGCTCTAACAGCACTTGCTCTATTCGCTGCTTACAACACAGCAGTCGGTGGCGTTAACCTAAATCTAACAGAGCCAATGGTCGTAATTGGTCTACTAATTGGTGGCGGACTACCATTCGTAGTTGCTGCTATGACAATGACTTCAGTCGGTAAGGCTGCAGGTGACATGGTTGTTGAGATTCGCCGACAATTCAGAGAAATCGACGGTCTGCTAGAAGGTAAGGAAGGTGTCAAGCCAGATTCCAAGAAGTGTGTCGATATCTCTACTCAAGCAGCACTAAGAGAAATGATTGGCCCAGGTGTGGTAGCAATTCTTGCACCAGTAGTTGTTGGTCTTGCTCTTGGTACTGCTGCTCTAGGTGGTATGTTGGCAGGTTCATTGGTTACTGGAGTACTTCTTGCACTATTCATGGCTAATGCTGGTGGTGCATGGGACAACGCCAAGAAAGCCATCGAGCAAAACCACATTGAAGGCGCTAAGAAAGGTGACGAGGCTCATGATGCAGCAGTTATTGGTGACACTATTGGTGACCCATTCAAGGACACCTCTGGTCCATCACTAAACATTCTGATCAAGTTGATGTCAATCGTTGCTGTAGTTCTTGCTGGAACCGGCGAATTAACCAAGAATGGTCTTCTGTGATTAAATCATACGCTTTCAAGCGTTAGACTTTCAAAAGAAGTCATACACGCATGCACATGCGTGCTTACTTGTTGTCGCTGTTAATGATGACAGTTAGCCTTGCAGGATGCATTAACGACGAAGGCTCAAACCTTGGCGGTATCGGTGATACTACTGAGGACGAGTTAGCCCTTCCTGATTGGCAAATAGGCGACCAATGGCTATACACATTCATCACACCTGAATTTGGTGAAGATAGCACCCGCTTGGTGGTTGCTGATGTTAGAGAAGATGATGGCCAGTTCATGCTTGGAATCTCCTCTGAAGGTGAGGCACAGCGTCATGCAGTAATCAATCACAATCCATTTTTAGGCAGAGTCACTATGGATGGTTTGTCTGTATATGAAAACGGAGAGCCACAACCAGTATTCAATTTCCCATGGGCAGTTGGCAATACATGGGATTTCAGACTGTTTGGACAACAATGGACAGCAAGTACTGACAACATCTACAACGGTGAAGTCACAGTTTCTGCTAGTTCAGATGAAGGGCATGAATTAGATTATGTCTTCAGTGGCCGCCAAGGATTCATCAAGACATTGGTGTGGCAAGATAGTGAAGGTACTGAGAATTTGCGAATGAATCTAAACCAAAAAAAGACTGGTTACACAGGAGATGTTTTCTTCTATCGTGCAGGAGACCTTCACGATAATCTTTACACCGAAAATGACCAAGAAATTTATGACTCATTCTTTGATGAAGGCTATTCCTCTAACGAAGCTTGGGATACTTTAGTGTGGTATTTAGATGTTGAAATTGATGAAAAAGGTTCAGGTTCATTGACAATAAGTGATCAGCAAGATGGTTCATCTCCACTGTCAAGAGCGTGGGGTAATGGTGCGACTGAGAAAGGTTCTTTCGGTACAATTCCATCAAAGTCTGGCGAGCATAGGATAACTCTTACCTTACAAGGTGAGACCTCAGTAGTACATCTCAAAGTAGCAGGTGCACTAGTTCGCTCATGGTCGCTATGAGGTGAATACTTGCCAACTCTAATTATGATGCATGGCATGACTGGCGACGCAGAAATGATGCGTCCGTTTGCTGAAAAAATACTTCCAAATGGCTGGACACTAATTGTCCCAGAGGCTCGTTATGACCATCCTGTTAGAGGTAAGACTTGGTGGAGATACGAAGATTATGACTCTGACGCAACTCGCCGTGCTAATCTTTCAAGAAGAGAATTAATCGATGTTGATTCAAGTTTATCACAATTAGAACAATTGATTGCTAATGAAGCGCCTAAAGGCCCGCTTGTAGTTGGTGGATTTTCACAAGGCGGTGCTATGGCACAAGAATTACTTCATTTGCCAATTGCCGACCGAATTTTAGGAATAATATGCATTGGAACTCGACTTGTCCGCCCTATGGAGTTACGCATGAGACTTGAAGAATTAGAAAGTAAGCGAATGTTTTGGATGCATGGGGAGCGAGATGTCCGAGTATCTTTGGAGGATGGTTTTGCAATAGCCAGTTTGTTCGAGTCTGCTGGATGGGCAATCGAGATGATTGAACACAAAAAAGGACATATGATTCCTACAGAACATCATGAATCTTTGATAGAATGGCTTGCAACTTTTACCGATTCATCTTAGGTATACATTGGTTTCATCAAAACCACCAATAAACATTACATTTCCTTCTCGTAAATCAAAAATAACCGGTACGGTTCTGTGTCCTGTAGCTGCTACTACTGCTTGTCGAAGTCCTGGATGCTCATCAAAATTGAATTCTTTGTAGGTCAAATTCTTATTGGCAAATAGTCGCTTTGCTGCATTACAGTAGCCACAAAAGTTACCGGTATAGAGCAAAAAATCAGTACCAGCATCTTTAGCGTGCTCCAAAATCACTTCTTCCGACATGATGTCCACAACTGCCTCATACCTATCTATTTTAACAGTTAGTATTGGTCAATGTTATGGATTTTAGCAAGGGTTTGAATACCATATTTACTACCTTTGTAATGGTGAGAAAGTGGTTAAACGTAGTGTCAAATCAATCATTCCAACTCATACGGTACTGGAGGGTGGCGGCTTCAAGGTAAGACGGCCAGTTGCTATGGGCTCTCTAATGTCACCATTTTTATTACTCGATGAAATGGGTCCAGTAAACTATGGTCCAAGGGAAGCAATTGGTGCCCCTTCACATCCTCATCGTGGTTTTGAAACCGTTACTTACATGCTTGAGGGAGCAATGCAACACGCAGATTCAGCAGGTAATTCTGGCGATCTAAATCCTGGTGATGTTCAATGGATGACTGCTGGTAGAGGCATTATTCATTCAGAATTACCGCATCCTGATTTCTATGAGGCAGGTGGCAAAATGCACGGTTTTCAAATTTGGGTAAATCTACCCGCTAAGGATAAGATGATGTCACCTCGCTACCAAGATATTCCTTCAGAAGATTTGCCAACAGTTGAGTCAACAGATGGTAATGTGTGGGCCAAAATTATAGCGGGTGAGGCCATGGGTGCCAAGGCAGTAATAGATACTGTTATTCCAATTCAATTCATTCATTTTCGTATGAAACAAGATGCTGAATTGGTACATCATGTAGGTAATGATTTGAACGCTATGATGTATATGTTCGGCGGTAGTGCAAAGATTGCTGGTGAAACAGTTGAGGATGGACAATTAGTTTTGTTAGATGGAGGTAGTGAAGTCGATATAAGTACTGAATCAGGTGCAGAATTCTTACTCTTAGCAGGTCCAGAAATCAATGAACCAATTGCTCGTTATGGTCCGTTTGTCATGAATACAAGACAAGAGATTCACCAAGCAATTATCGATTATCAAAATGGTACTTTGGCTTAATCAATAAAAGACGGCAGAATTAACGATTTTCATCGGAATAACTTAGATACCCAAACTTCGAGTGATAAATATGGAATGGGAGGCATTGGCAACTGTTTTGACGTTGTTAACAATTGGCGTTGTAACTCCTGGTCCTAACAATATAACCTGCATTTCACACAGCGCAATTCATGGGGCTAAGTCAAATAAAAACCTAATATTTGGTATGGCTATCGGTTTTATTATTGTTCATTTGATTGTTGGAATGTTGGTTGAGAATGTTGAAGAAGGTAGCACTGCATTACAGGTCTTTCATTATTTTGGGTTGCTATTTATTTTCGCAATTGCCCTTAGAGTATTCACGCTAAACCCTGCATTAATCAACAAAGCAGTGGAAAGTAATTCGCTATTATCACTTACAGAACGAACAGTGACCTCAGTCCCTATTCTTGGTTTTAAAACCGGCTTGTTTATGCAGTTTATCAACGGCAAGGAGTGGGCATTTGTTTTTGCAATTATGTGGTTGGCATTGGAAGGTTTTGGTGGTGGCTGGATTGGAATTCTAAGTATTACTGCAATAACAACTACTGGTGGTTTAATTGCCATGATTTTATGGACATTTGTTGGCGGCAGACTCGTAGATTATGTTAGTGAGGAGAGACGTGGTAGAATCGTATTTCGCACTCTGGGTTCGTTGCTATTCTTACTTGGATTAGCAATGGCTGCTCGAGGAGCCTAATCACTTCGCTTGGTCTGCCCATGACTGAATAATTGTACTTTCAGCCGATTGTAAATGCTCTGCAACAGTTCCTTGTCTAACACCTAATTTTTCGGCTAAAGCTCGCTGAGTGCATTTCCTTGGTGTACTATAGTATCCTAACTTTACCGCTAACTCCAACACTTCTTTTCGCCTAGTTGGTAGTTGTGGAGCAGCAATCCAATCTGCCTTGAGGTCTTTACTAATTCTTATTTTGATCGATGATGGTAATAATTCTGCAATACCATCACGGAATTCCTTTAGCCCTTTAGTAGTGCCATGTACAGTCATAAATAGCCCATTGGTGCTTGAAACTACAGATGGAGTTTGTAACCAGACAGATTTATTTTTGTGAATTAGCATTGGTAACGGTCCGTAAGTTCTGGCCTGTACTAAACTATAGCCTTCTCGTTCCTCAATTATACGAGTGATTTCAAACTGAGAGATGTTTTTGAAATTTTCCAATGCTGTTTGGTCTTTGTATCTGAGGGCTAAAATGTATTCCGGAAAGTCTCCGATTGTAGATACTGCACTTACATATTCTAACGAAGTTAATGTATCCATTATTACAGCTGCAGGCAAAGACTGACCTTGCTCCTTGCTGACTTGAATTTGTAAAAACCTCAATTCGTGAGATGCCATGGTACCAACCAGTTTGGCCTTTACATACTGGTTATCAAGGTAATGCGGTAACTACTTATGGCATGGGTTAATTTGACCACTTTCCCGTTCATAATCGGCTTTTTATCACCAATCAGTGTTACTTGGTCAAATGTTCTCTTAGTGGTTGTCAGTCTGCCTTTTTGTGGGGTTTTTTTGTTAGCAAGTATAGGGGGAAGACTCAAAACATGAACATTTGTAGGCGGCACACTGGTGAAGTGCATGAGTGTAGTTGATGATGTAATTGATTCAATTAATGAACAGATTGATGTTGCAAGTGATTTGCACCCTGGTATCAAATTTTTAATTTGTATAGTATTAACTGCAATTGGTTATTATCTTGTTAAGTACGCTGTTGTAAGGCCTTGGGGTCGAGTTGTAATGTCGACTGATACCGCATGGGATGACAAATTACACCGACCAGTGGCAAATCGCGCATATTTCTTTTTGTTTGTTGGTTCAGCCCAATTATCGATATTGTGGGTTTCAGACCAAGCCTCATTCAATGATGGGCTATCTCCGTATTTCTCTGCGATTTATATCTTGACTGCAACTTCGATTGCAAGTGTATCAATCAAACACATTATTCCAATGGTAATGGACCGCTTCACAGAGAAGTCAAGTGTAACCGTATCTGGTAGTAATCCTCTGATCACATTCACCCTTAGATTCGTAGTTTGGTTTGGCGGTATGTATCTGGCCTTGACTGAAATCGGAGTTGAATTATTTGGTGTTCTTGCATCTCTTGCTGTATTCTCGCTAATTATTGGTTTAGCTGTACAACAAACACTTGGTAACATCATCAACTCGTTCTTACTGGCAATAGACCGTCCGTTTGAAATTGGTGATAGAATCGAAGTTGAAGGGACATGGGGGTCAGTAGTTGGCACAGGTATTCTATCAACTAAGGTTCTTGACCGAGATGAACGCTTAGTAGTTATTCCAAATAATACTCTAGTGCAATCAACAATCATTAACCACGCTCGTGGTGGCGGTGATGGTGTTGCAAGGAGAATTTCGATTGTTGTTGATGTTGGCGTTGACTACCGTGAGAGTACAGAACACGTTAAACTAACTATGATCAAAATCGCTAGAGATTGTGAATATATTATGGATGAACCAAAGCCACAAGTTCTTCTCACTGAACTGGGTGATTTTGCTAAGGTTTTCCGTTTATTCGCTTGGGTCAATGATTACTCAGATGAACAACTTGCCAGAGATTGGTTGCTTAGAACTATCGATAGCAGATTTAGCGAAGAAAGCATCAACATCCCATATCCAACATCTGTTGAGTTGACAGAAAGTGTATACACTCAAGTATCTACCAGGAAGCAAGCTGCAGCAACTAAGAAGATGGAGCAGGAAGAACAGAAGCATCTTGAAGAGCGTGAAGAAGCGAAGGAAAAACTCGATGATCTCAACGAGCAACTCAAAGATGTCAATATGGACAAGAAGAAGAGAGCTGAACTTGAAGAAGAGGCTCGACGTCTTGAAACAGTAATCAATATGTTTGATTCTGCTTGATTGCCAAGGCTGTAACCGTTCATAAAAGGGATACTATATATGTGCCTTATTGGCACATTTACACACATGAACGGTAGCGCAAGCCATGGAAAAACTGTAAAATCGGCGTTTTTAGTCATTCTAATGATTATAATGACTCAAGTCGGGTACTTGGACCTGATAAATAGTCCAAAAACCGGTAATGATTCATTGAGCGAAGAAACTTCAGTGTTTGAGACTGCTCAAGGAACCTCGATTATTTACGGCAATAATACTCAATGGGCGCCATCTGGTTCATTAGAAACATATGGTTTCTCAGGTAATGCCGATATAATTGCGACAAGTGACGATGTAATTTTGCTCAAAGGGCAAAATGGTAAAGACAGTAACATTCGTTGTATAATTGCCTACAATTATGTCAACAAAACCTCTTGGCAGCCAAATGTTGTAGGTACATCGCAATGCCCGGGTGCACATTCTTTTTGGAAGTTCATTGGCATCATCGACGGAGTGACATTGGTGCGGTATGACTCAGGGAGTTCGAATAGTCAAAACCATGCGCTTTTTGGCTACAACCCGAATAACGATACTTTCTATCCAATAGCAAGCCTTCCAAACACACTAGATACAGTAGGTGGTACTGCGATTATTGGTAGAAATGTCTACATGGGTACACTACAATCAGATGTGACTATTTTTAATTATGATAATCAGACCATTTGGGAACTGAATAATATTGGTTCATCAAGTTGCAACTCTTTAGAGTACTATGATACTGGCGCTGTCGGCGATAAATTTTTTGGAAGGTGTAGCAACCGTTTAGCTATTTTTGATCCAGCCACACAATCATTATACACTCCAAGCAGTATGTCTTCTGTGTATGTTAATAATACGCATACAACAACTAGAACTGCGGTAATAGGCAACCAATTATTATTCCAAGGATATGATAGTGTCAACGGTAAGGAGTTATGGGTCTATGATGCCAATAATGATTCTGCATGGATGGCTGCAGATATTGCAGTAGGTTCGGATTCAGCATGGTCAACGTATGGGCAGTTTAACCCGCTGCGTTCAGGAACAAAAGTTCTGTTTGAGGCTACCGACCAATTCGATGACAAAGACCTTTGGTGGTATGATAGCACCAATGCCTCAGTTTGGCGTGCAACAAATTTCTCAGATCCCAGCATAATATTTAACGGATGGAGCAGCAAGAATTATGGCGAATTGGCCAATGGTGTTATTGCCATAGGTCACGGAAATGCCGATGGAACTAATACGAATTATTACTCGAACTACATTTCATTCTACAACCCAAGTAATGGTACAGTATGGCAAGAGCCCACTTTGTATGAGTTAACTGAGCAAACAGGTTATGCGCCAAACACTAATGGCAATATCAAATTACGCGCAGTATATGGTAACACTATTATTGGAACTGCAGAAATCAATACAGGATCACCAGTAGGATATTACTACAAATTATTTGCTTTTGACCTCACCAATCAAACCCGACAGATCTCAGCCAACCTAGGCAATGCTCAATACTCGCATTATGATATTATCAGTACCAACATAGTGACGTTTGGCGACCACATCTTGTATGGCTTGGCCTGCGGTAATAATATTGCAAATTCATGCCCTGCTGTTGGCGGGGGTCGGCAAGCCGCAGTCGCTTGGTCGCCCGGTGCAATAGCAGTTAATGATGCATGGAACATTTCGGCTGGAGACCGTCTTGACGGCCCAATTTCAGGTGGCGATGGGCGTTTCTACAACTCAGGGGCTGGCGTGCAAAATCTAACCGCCAGTTCAGAAGGTGCCGAACTGATGGTTGGCGATCTCATGGATGATATCACCTTCCAATACAACGCCAGTGCAGCAAGCGGTTCCGGTAGTGGCTCAGGCAGCGTTTCAAGCGGAGTCTCTTCGAGTTCCTCGTCCTTTGCTTATGCGAACAATAAGTTGGGTGCTGGATTCCACACCTGCGCCATCCTTGACAACGGCGACCTGAAGTGCTGGGGATGGGACGTCGAAGGGCAGTTGGGCGATGGTGGTTTTTTCGTAGACCTCAACTCACCTCCAAATACCGCGATTGACCTCGGCTCGGGCCGAACGGCCGTTGCGGTGTCAAATGGTTGGCGGCACACCTGCGCCATCCTCGACAAC
>DUKP01000095.1:0-173 GCA_013329295.1 Candidatus Poseidoniaceae archaeon | reverse complement strand
CTGCGCCATCCTCGACAACGGCGATCTGAAATGTTGGGGACGGGACTATCACGGACAGTTGGGCGATGGTGGAAGCAACACGTACATCACCGCACCTTCAACCACGGCGATTGACCTCGGCACGGGCAGAACGGCCGTTGCGGTGTCTAGTGGATATCAACACACCTGCGCCA
>DUKP01000079.1 GCA_013329295.1 Candidatus Poseidoniaceae archaeon | reverse complement strand
AGAAGAATTAGATTTGCCATTTCCATTATTAAGCGATCCTGAAAGAGAAGTTTCAAACGCTTATGGAGTTCCAGTTTTCTTGGGCAAATTTCCAGGTAAATCTTCATTTCTAATCGGCCCTGATCGAACAATTCACTATTGCTATGATTGGTTATTTAGGCCTCGTAGACATGTTGCTAAAATACTGAATACACTCAGTAAATTATCCGGTAGGTGATTAGGTGGATTGGATAGAATTATTCGAAGAAGCCGGCTTAACCGATAGAGAGGCTCGCTCACTGGTCCTACTTTCCTCCTCTAAAGAGTTGAAAGCCAGTGACTTGGCTAAAAAACTTGGAACCAATCGTCTCGATGCTTACAATTCGCTTTCAAGATTAACTCAAATCGGCCTTGTCAATGTTACTGCAGATAGGCCAATGAGATTTTCTTGCTCATCTCTTCCAGTGCTATTTAAGAAATTGATTAAAGACCAAAAATCACGAATAGATAGAACCACAAAAGCATTTGATAACATTATGTCAGGTGCTTCGGATGATGCACTTGAATCTGACAATTCCGAAGAAGCCTCAAGTGCTAAATTTGCAGTATTGAAAGGTCGAGAACACATCCAAAAAAGAATTGGTGAATTAGCGAATGAAGCTGAAGGTCAGTTGATTTTATTCCTTGGCAGATATGGAATTTTACATTTGTGCAGGTCGCCCTCGATAGACGAAATCAACTCTGCAGCAGAACGCGGAGTGATAATCAAGGTCTTGGCTCAATTGGATAGAAGAACATTGAAGTTTTTCGACCAATTACATGATTCAATAGAAATCCGTCATTCTGATGAGGTAAATTCCTTGGGAGTTTTGAAAGACCAAAGTGATGTTATACAATTTTTATTTGTTGAACAAAATCCAGTTGGCAGAGGTAGAGAAGACGCTGCTTTAGTAGTATCTTCGGAAGTTTTCGCATCATCACATTATGAATTCATGATGGCTATTTGGAATAGAGCTGTTGATTTCAGTAGTGCTAAGAAACGCTTTACTGAAGAAAGAATTGTTGATCCATTAAGATTAACTATTGGTGAAGGATCATTCCTCGAGCAGTTTAGAGAAGCCTTAGATTTTAGTGGTGAACTTCCCGATGAAGACACGCCGTTTAATCCTGATTCTTTCCTTGCATCTAGTAATGAAATCAATCAAGCTAGGGCAGCATTACAGGACGGGACAGTGTTTTCTCTACATCAACTCGGTATCGATATCAAAACTATGTTAAGACAAGTAGGTTATCGAATAGGGGCTGAACTCGCTTTTAGTTTACGTAATATCGAAGGACATGTAGAGTTTCTTAGTGAACTAATGGATTGGTGGGAATATGCCGGATTAGGTGAATTAGAATATGATACTGTACCTTTCTTCCATATCAAAGTAAATCTAACCCATCCACCAATTGATAAAAAAGAAGTTTTGCCTCTATGGGAATTGGATGATGGAATCATAGAAGGTGCACTTCGCTCAAGATATCCAGAGGACAGCAATGTTAGAATCAGACGAGAAGAAGATCAAGGCGAAGATGAAATGTGGCGCTATACTTTAATTTTCATTGAGGATGATGAAGATTGAGATATACATGTATTGATAAACTCAAGTATGTCTTTTCAAATTATGCGAATGCTGACCTTCTTCCGGTTCATGAGACAAATCATGCGTAAGAAACCAGCTGATTTAGAATGGATTCAAAGTAAAGGTTTGATTGCTGTAAAATTAGCTCAAATCTTTGCCCTTAGGCCTGATTTGTTGGGTGAAGAAAAGTGTAAGCAATTACAACAATTATATCAGCATGCAGCATCTATTCCGCCAGAAAATTGGGAAGAAACTCTCAAGAGTAAAGCAATTCCAAACTTCTTTGACAATTTTAAAAATATAGATTCAAAGCCTCTTGCAGCAGCATCTGTTGGTCAAGTACATCGTGCGACTTTGAATAATGGAGATGAAGTAGTAATCAAATTTGTTAAACAAGCAAACGCTGTAAAATTTAGAAAAGAAGTAGACCGTATGAGGTCATGGTTGAAGATTTTTCTTATTTTTTCTCCAAGACTTAGAAAGGTAGGTAACCCTATTGCTTTACTAAATCACGTTGCTGATTATACAACTAGGGAACTGGATTTGAGGAATGAAATCTCTGGTGCCGAAGAATTAGCAAGAATACAAGCAGAAATTGCTGATGAATTCCCAACACCTAAACTGAGATTTCCGAAGTATTATCCAGAATTATCAAATGAGAATGTTTTGGTTTCAGAATTTATCGAAGGAGAATCACTTGAAGAAGGTATAGAAAATAAGTCATTAGAATGGTCTACATTATTGGAACTATTCCGTATTCATGGTGCTTATCTATTTGGAATCGGAACATTCCATGGTGATCTTCATCCAGGAAATTGTATTATTGACAAAGAAGGCAGATTTGTTTTCATCGATAATGGGGCAATTTGCCATGCTCCCTCATTCGTCAACCGTTCATTATTCAATTTCTTTGAGCATCTTTCACGCCAAGAAATGCACTCTGCATTTATGTCATTACTTGATATGGCAACCAAAAAGCCAACTGGCAAGAAGATGCAAAAATACCTCAAACGAATGAATGAGATATATGTCGATTTTGAGAAAAAACCTGTCGGCGAACAGAGTCTTACTAGAATCATGATGCAAACTGTTAGAGCCGCTGTTGAACTTGCCAACGCTGAGTTTGGCGAAGAAGCATTCCCTATAATTAGGGCACTAATGTATCTTGATGGCCTAGTTATTAGAACTCATCCTGAGGCCTTACTCATAAGTTCAATGGGGCCATATCTCGATGAATTTAGAGTTAAATTAGGTTTAGATGCAACAACGGCTTGAGTGATTTGATGGTCAAGAAAGCAGCCGTAATTGGCGCAGGAATTTCCGGCCTGTACACTTGCTTGCTGTTAGAAAAACATGGATATACAGTTGATTTATTTGAAAAAAGCAGTACAATCGGCGGCAGAATGGCTAGTGAAAACAAATCAGGATTCATATTGGATAGTGGATTTCATGTATTGCAAACCGGTTATCCTTTAGCAAGTTCAGTTTTTGATTATGAAAAGATGGGATGTAAAGCCTTTGAACCAGGGGCATTGATAATTAGACCGGACAAAAATAAGCCAAAGGTATGGCGATTTGCAGATCCATTTCGAAGGCCTTTGAAAGGAATTTTAGGGGTATTCAGTTTGTTCACAACGCCCCTTAATTTGTTAAGAGTGGGATTGTTGAGAATGAAATTAAGTCGTATCAAAGATGCAGATGTTTTCAAGCAGAAGTCGCAAACAACCCTTGAATTTCTTCGTTCAAGAGGTTTCAGCGAGTCATTTATTCAATCATTTTTCTCACCCTTATTTGGTGGTATTTTCCTTGAATCTGAACTTAGGACCGATGCTCGTATGTTTAGATTTGTTTTCAAAAATATGTCACGGGGCAATATGGTGTTGCCCAAAGAAGGAATTTCAGCTTGTCCAAAACAGCTATTTGAACGGCTAGAAAATACTACGTTGAATCTAAATTCTAATGTTTCATTACAATCTGAAATTGAATTAATTAATGAGGGTAAAAGTCTCAGCTATCAGGCTATTTTCAAAGCATTTGCGCCAAAAAAGCAACCATCTAGAGATGTTTGGACAATACACTTTGCAGCACCTAAATCGCCTTTAAGCAGCAAATATATCATGCTCAACTCAGCCTTAAAATCGGGAAACAAACTGATTTCTCACCTTGCAGTTCCATCTGATATACAGCCTAGTTATGCGCCAGAAAACCAAGCATTGGTAACTGTTACAGTAATTGGTGAAGATGCCAAAAAGCATGATTTAACCGATGGTAAAAGTGTTGAAAAATCAGTAATTGCTGAACTATCAACATGGTTCCCCAAGCAAATATCATCTTGGAAAACTATTGATATACAGTATATCGAAGCGGCATTGCCTGAATTGAGTAGTCAACATTTCGATAACTTAAACCAATCAAGTAATATGAATTTATGTGGTGATCAAACATATCATGGAAGCGTTGAGGGCGCCTTAATCTCTGCTCAAAGAGCAGTCGATGAATTTTTGAAAAATGCTGCATAGGGCTGAAATACAAATCTGTTTTGTAAGATGGAAAAAAACTCTTCTTTATATGTCAGTCTAGTTGATTTAGGCTTATGCAAGCGAAGACAAAACCTACCGCAATAATTGTTGGAGCAGGCCCGGGAGGGTTAGCAAGTGCTATCCTTCTCGCTTATTCTGGTGTAGATGTAACAGTGATTGAAAAAGAATCTGAAGTTGGTGGCCGAACAAAATTAGTTCACAAAGATGGCTTTACTTACGACCGTGGACCAACTTTCTTTCATTTTCCAGAAGTTATTGAAGAAATCTTTCAAGCGGTTGGCTTAGATGCTCATGAGGAGTTAGAATTGATACCTCTAACAGACCCGTCATATAGGCTGGTCTTCGGTGCTGGTGGACAAATTGATGCTACTAGTAATCTCGAATTGATGACGGAAAGAATCCGAGAGTTGTCTGGAGATAAGAATGCTCGAGGGTTTGAAAAATACGTAAAACAGAATCGCAGGAAATTAGATTTGTCAAAAGCGTGTCTCCAAACTCCTTGGACTGGCCCCTCAAATTTGTTTACCAAGCGTGCATTAAGAGTAGCTAAAGTCTTGAAACCATGGGCTTCAGTTGCCAGCGATTTGAGAAAGAACTTCGATGATGAGAGGATTAGATTAGCAATGTCATTTCAAACCAAGTATTTGGGTATGAGTCCTTTTCATGCCCCCTCACTATTCACCATTCTTGCTTTCTTAGAATATGAGCATGGTATTTTTCACGCAAGAGGGGGACTTGGTTCTATCACGCCAAAACTTGCTAAGATTGCCCAAGGATTTGGCGCTAAAATCAGAACATCATCTCCAGTTAAAGAGCTAATTTATGACGGTAAAGCCGTTGTTGGTGTAAAATTAGAGGATGAGACAATTTTTGCAGATAAGGTCGTAGTTAACGCAGATTTTGCTCATGCAATGACTACTCTTGTACCTAATGAAAAGAGAAAGAAATGGTCTAACAAAAAGCTGGAAAAGAAAGGCTACTCATGTTCAACTTTCATGTTATACTTGGGTATGGACAAAACCTACGATGACCAACCTCATCACCAAATTTACGCATCACAACGATATGAAGAGAATTTGAATGACATCACCAACCATAAAATTACGTGGGATGATCCTTCATTATATGTTCAAAATGCCTGTGTGACAGACCCAGATCTAGCACCTGAAGGATGCTCAACACTTTACGTATTAGTTCCTGTACCAAATACTCATGAATCAATTAATTGGGAGGATATCAAAGACGAGTATCGTGATATAATTATCAAGCAGATGGCTAAATTAGGTTTTGATGACGTTGCAGATCACATAGTTTCCGAAACTATTGTTACTCCCGATGATTGGGGAGCATCAGACATTTACCGAGGAGCAGTGTTCAATCTTGCACATAACCTTGGACAAATGCTTTGGAAAAGACCTCAAAATAGGTTTGAAGAAGCCAAGAACTTGTACATAGTTGGTGGAGGGACTCATCCAGGTAGTGGACTTCCAACAATCTTTGAAAGTGCTAGAATCAGTAGTAAATTATTACTGGCCGATTTAGGATTAGATCCTGATTGGAATGGTGTCAGTAACTGGTTCCCTGATGTGAATAAGCCTAAGATTAAGAGCAATAAATCCAGTTCAAATAAGAGAAGTCATGCTTCCGGTGAAGGACATGCAGCATAGATTTCTGTCAATATTGGTCAGTTTTGTTATCCTTCTTTCAGGATGTACCACTTCTGTTGAAGAAATAGCATCAAGTGAACCACCGTTACAGCTTTCATTCAGTGCAAAAACACTCGATAGAGTTGAAGATGGAGGTTCAGAATTTAATCTAAAGCAAACTCTTGAAGACAAACCAGTTCTTGTTCTATGGATTGCTGCTGGATGTTCCGGATGTCACGATTGGACGAAAATGATTCGAGAATCAATTAGCAACGGAAGCATCAATTCTTCTTTTGTTAATGTTATCAGTATTCATCGCTGGGCTGAAATCGAATCTGCAGATCAAGTAATGGATGTCTTTGGGATTGAGGAAAACAATTCGTATTATTCTCCATGGCCGATTGTCTTGCCAAAAGAAACCGATATGATTGTTGATTTTGAAACAGGTATCGAAACGGATTTTTCTGTAATTGAGGGGTTTAATAGCCCAGGAACTCCAACTGTACAATTGATTGGTCAAGATGGGATAAAAATGTGGCAATCAAAGTCTTATTGGGCGAATTTTTCTGTACTTCAAGAAGCATGGGATGTTGCAGAAATGATTTCAACTTAGTAAGCCTGTAATAATCAACCTCAAAGACTGTGCGCGTCACGGTACATTTGTTCGCCCCCTTGTGGGGAGGCGGTGAAATCTTTGGGTGAAGGAATTAAACTGCCTGTAATCAATGGACTGGGACGCACAAATCGAGTAGATAATTGGTGGTCACAGCCATTGGCTATGGGCTTTGCATTGACATTAGCACTACTGTACACTTTTTGGCGACTATTCTTGCACGATTCAGGAATTTCGTACCAACTCGATGGTAGTACAGTTATGTCACCAATATTTTCGCCCAATGTTTTGGAGTGGGAATTATTCGGTTTAGCTGATTGGGATCATCCACATTGGGTTAATGCAGCAATATTGGTATTATGGATTCCTTTTGGTTTTAGAGGTACATGTTATTACATGAGAAGAGTCTACTACAGAACTTTCTTTGCCAGCCCAACAGCATGCTGGGTTGATGAACCAGATATCAATAAGAAACTCGGTTACAAAGGTGAAAAGAGGATATTCATACTCAATAACTTACATCGATACTTTTTGTATGCAGCAATGATAATCATTGCTATCAAGTGGTGGGATGTAACTCACACATTGACTTTCGAAGGTGGAGCATATGGTTTCTCAATAGGCACTTTTGTAATGGCTATTGAAGCATTCTTGCTGACAATGTATGTTACTTCTTGCCATGCTCTAAGACATCTTGCCGGAGGTATGCTTGATCGTTGGACTACGGGGATTAGCAGAATTAGAGGGAAAATTTTTGGCAAATTAAGCCTAACTAACCGTTCACATGGGTTCTGGTTTTGGACCTCCCTCGCATTTGTTTTCATTGGTGATCTATGGGTTCTAGCAGTAAATGAAGGGTATTTTACTGGTCTAGCTGACTGGAAACTAATTTTGTTTTGAGGTGATATTATGGCTGAGGATTTCAAGAAATACGAATATGATGTCATTGTGATTGGTGCCGGAGGAGCGGGTTTACGTGCTGCGATTGAGGCGGCACGAAGTGGTGCAAAAACTGCAATTATCACCAAATCATTACTCGGTAAGGCTCACACTGTTATGGCTGAAGGCGGCTGTGCCGCAGCGCTTCAGAACGCAGATCCAAGAGATGGATGGAAAGTCCACTTCCATGATACAATGAAAGGCAGTAAGTGGTTGGCAAATTGGCAAATGGCTGAATATCATGCCAAAGAGGCACCAGATCGTGTTAGAGAATTAGAGCAATGGGGCGCAGTTTTCGATCGTACCAATAAGAATCTCATCAATCAGAGGAACTTTGGCGGTCATACATTCCCTAGGCTAGCGCACGTTGGAGATGCAACAGGTTTGGAAATTATCCGAACTTTGCAGGAGAGAGGTATTCATGAAGGCATTGATATTTTCATGGAATATACCGTTAGACATTTACTCAAAGAAGGTGATAGAGTAACTGGTTGTGTTGCATATACCAGAGTAGATGGGGATTTCCATGCTTTCTCAGCAAAATCAGTTGTTTTAGCGACTGGAGGGATAACCAGAGTTTGGTCGGTTTGTTCAGGCTCCTGGGAGTACACTGGCGATGGTCATGCACTTGCACTCTGGTCCGGTGCGGAACTTCGAGATATGGAATTTGTTCAGTTCCATCCAACTGGAATGGTATGGCCACCTTCTGTTCGTGGTATTCTAGTTACAGAAGGTGTAAGAGGTGAAGGAGGTAGATTAACAAATTCTGATGGTGTCAGATTTATGTTCGATTATGTCCCTGAAATGTTTGCAGGAGACCACGCTGAAACAATAGAGGAGTCAGACCAGTGGGTTGAGGAAGTAGTTTCAGGAAAGTTAGCGACAGTCCGCCGTCCTCCTGAGTTGTTGACAAGAGATGTAGTCGCTAAGGCGATAAATTCTGAAGTTAAGGCTGGAAGGGGTTCGCCACACGGCGGGGCATTCCTTGATATTTCTCACCGTGGCGAAGAAGCGATTCTCAAGAAATTACCTTCAATGCATCATCAATTCAAAGAATTAGCTGGCGTCGATATTTCGAAAGAACCGATGGAAGTTGGCCCAACAGCACACTATGTTATGGGAGGGGTATTGGTTGATGCAGAAACTCAAGAATCTACAGTTCCAGGTTTATTTGCTTGCGGTGAAGTAGCATCAGGTTTGCATGGTGCGAATCGTTTGGGTGGTAATTCATTATCTGACCTAATTGTGTTTGGCAAGCGAGCGGGTGAATTTGCTGCTAAGCGTGCCAAAGACCTAGCACAACCAGTTATTGATGAAACTCAAGTTCAACAAGCAATTGAGGTTATGCTGGAGCCATTTGGCAATAAAGGCGGTGAAAATCCTGGACTCATCTATGATGAATTAAGAGATATGATGCAAGCCAAAGTTGGAATTATTAGAACCAAAGAAGAACTAGATGAAGCAATTGAAGATTTGAAGAATTTTGAATCAAGAAGATTAGCATCCTATCCTGGTTCTTCAAGAAAATATAATTCAGGTTGGCACCAAGCACTTGATTTGAAGAATATGGTTGACATATCATACGCGGCAACTTTGGCTGCCTTAACTCGTGAAGAGAGTAGAGGAGGTCATACTAGAGATGACTTCCCTGTCCCAGATGACGAATACTGGGGTAAAACTCTGAATATTATTTACATGGAAGATGGTGAGATAAAAATTCGTCAAGATCCAGTAATTGAGATGCGTGAAGATTTGCAAGACGCAATTAAAGAAGTGAAGCAAATGATTGCAGAAAGAGCCGCAGAAGCAGGAGGTGGTAATTGATGTCACTAAAAGGCAAGAAGCAGAATTTCAAGATTACTAGAGGAGAAGGTGAAGATTCTTCAATGCAAGATTATGAAATTGAGTTAGATGAAGGTATGGTTGTACTAGATTGCGTACACAGAATACAATACGAGCAAGAGCCAGATCTAGCGGTTAGATGGAATTGTAAAGCAGGAAAATGTGGTTCTTGTTCAGCAGAAATCAACGGCAGACCTCGGTTAATGTGCATGACAAGAATGAGCGATGTTGTTCAAGAAGTTGATGAAGGTGAGCCAATTGATATTCGTCCAATGCAGACATTCCCTCATATCAAAGACTTGGTTACTGATGTGTCATGGAATTATGATGTTGCTCAAAAAATCAAGCCAATTAATGGTCCAGAAGAAATGAATTGGGAGTTCAATCAAATGGAAGCCGATAGAGTGCAACACTTTAGAGAATGCATAGAATGCTTCCTATGTGTAAATACATGTCACGTACTTCGAGATCACGAATTGTTTGATGATTTTGCAGGTCCAAGAAATTTGGTAAGATTGGCACAGTATGAAATGCACCCACTTGACTTGGAGGATAGGATTCCTGAAATCAAGAAAGAATTTGGTGTTGAATATTGTAATATTACCCGTTGCTGTACAGAGGTATGTCCAGCTGGTATACAAATCACAGATGATGCCATAATTCAACTAAAGGAGCGAGTGGTAGACAGGTATTATGATCCATTACAAAGGATTTGGCGAACCTTAACACGACAAAAAGTCCGCTACTGAAGGAGATATCGATGGCCAAAAATATATTGGTAAAGAATGTCTTAACGACAATACTTGGAATTTTCTTCATCAATGTAGGAATTGCTCATTTCACAGATACAGAATGGTTTGAACCAATAGTTCCAGAGGTCCTTGGTGCTCCTACATTTTGGGTTCTAATTACCGGGGTGTTTGAAATTGCTCTAGGAATAGGAATTGTTATTCCACAAACTAGACGCTACTCTAGTTTAGCAATGGCTTTTTTCCTCGTGGCTGTTTATGCGGGTAATCTCAACATGTGGGTTAATGATATCCCATTAGAAGATAGAAAATTTGCTACAATTTGGCATGTCATGCGTTTAATTGGGCAATTAGTAATGATTGTAGTTGCTCTTTGGATTGGAGAATGGCTAACAAAGAGTAATCAACAGGATTACTAATTTAGATAGTTAAATTATGTTCATTTTAAATTAAAAAAAGCCCCCTCGAAGGCCTAAACCTTCGAAGGGGCAGTTATATTCCGCAGAATATATCAGTTCATAAGGTGTCTAAAGACTTGGAATTGCAACTCAAAGGTGCTCGATTCCAGTTTTCTTGACATTTGCCTTCTTGATCTTGTCAGGAAGCCAGGCTGGGCCATTTGCAGGCTTGTCAACCATTGATATACTGCCAGTGAAGCAGTGGACTCTCTTGGTTCCACGCTCTCTTAGGCGTATATTGGTGTGTCCACGGGTTGCTGCTTTTAGGGCTGCACCACGTGGTTGTTTGCTCGCAAATACTTGGCTTGTATCTTTGCCGCCCTGCATTAGGACGAAATATTTCTTATCAGACATTTTGGATAACCTCCGAGTACAAGTAAATCAGTTAGGTATATAGTATTTTTGCCGAAAAACCGCTATACTGCGCCACATATGGGGAGCAGCACCCCTTTCGGAAGTCGAAAAAAACCTTAATCGCAGCACTCAAAGCATGTCAAATTATGTCTGCACCTGCTAGAGTTTTTGTATTTATGACTCCTTCAACAGGTCTAATCATTTCTACAACTGTTTTCGCAATTGATGCTAAATCATCATCTACCAACTTGATGATTAAATCATAGTCTCCAAATAAAACCGTGATATCATCAACATTCTTCATACCTTTAATTGTGTTAAAAGCTTCAATTTCCATTCCAGGCGTCACATTCACAAGTACATATCCTACAGCCATGCTATCATCATTGCTAAAACTAGGTAGATAATGAATTATTCCAAAAAAACATTCGGGCAGTTATATAATTACCAAAAACCTCGATATTTGACACTTTTTTGCGAACTAAATAAGTAAGACAGCCCTCCATGCTTGTACGATGCCGGAATTATATATGGCCAGAACCTGTAAATGGGGGGTCTTAACTGTCGTTGGTGGAGAAGTATGGGATCATACTGGTGATGCTCTAATTACTCCAGCAAATAATCGACTATCAGGAAGAGAAGGTTTGGATGCGATGATTCATGCTAAAGCAGGGCAGGAGTTGACTCAAGTGACTAGAAATATCTGCTTAGAAAAAAGGAAAATTAACGCCCCACCTTGCGCGGTAACTCATAATGTAGTAACCGAGCCCTATGCACTTTCAACTAATTTCAAACATATCATACATGCAGTTGGTCCAGATTGTAGAAGACCAAGTCAAGATGAATCTAGACGGGAATTATTACCTGAAACATATTACAATTTGTTTGATAGATTTAAAGAAATGGATGATGTTAGAAGAATTGTTTCACCACCAATTTCAATGGGTATTTTCGGTTATCCTCACAGAGAAGGGGCAAGAATCACCTTGGAAGTTTTGCTTGGCCATTTGGATGGGGAAGAAGATCCCGGTTTCGATGAATATATCTTGGTAATTAAGGAACGTAATTTCATCAGTAATATGCGTACAGTATATCGAGAATCTGAAGACCAGTTGCCTGGTATTGACACAACAAATCAATAGGTGATAGATTGGTTGACCTAGTAAATTCGGTCGCCAGTTCTTTTCCATCAGATAGGAAAAGTTTTGATTCTGTGATTATGATTTCTAACAGCGTCAAAAAGATTAGACAGATTCATGAAGTCATTCCTAAGAATGTAAAAACGACGATTTTAACCAGCAAATCAAGAGTTATCGAATCATTTGTTGAAGATGAAATATTAGTCGAGATGATGGATGAATCATTATCTTCCATGGGTTTACAAGTTTTATCACAATTACATGATATGATACTTCAAGCGATTGGAGAAGGAAGAATCTCTCGTGGAGAAAAAATCTTAGT
>DUKP01000057.1 GCA_013329295.1 Candidatus Poseidoniaceae archaeon | reverse complement strand
TCCTCCATGCCTTCTTCAAAGGTTTTTATTGGCTGCCAATTTAATGCTGCTTTCGCTCCTGAAATATCCAATGTTAGTGAACCAGTGGCCTGTCTTAGACCATACGGAGTAAGTGTAGGCTCCCAAGGCTTACCCGGAATAATTGAGGCGATTGCATTGCTAAAATGAGCGAGTAAAAAGATTGGCAGATAAGGTAGTTTACGCTGACGATATTCCCCTTTAGATTTAGCTGTATAGGCTTGCATAATTGAATTAAAAGTTCGAGGATCACCGTTGGAAATATTGTAAAATTTACCTAAACTCTCCTCAGGGGCTTTAATTGCAAGACAGACTGCGTCGACAAAATTTGAAAGACAGGTTACATCGATTAGCGCCTCACCATTTCCAATAGTCTTGTAATTATTTTTGCCAATCAACCGCTTTAACCGAGGAAGTAATGTTTGATCCCCAGGTCCAAAAACCGCTCTAGGTCTAAGCCCTATCCACTGATGTTTTGGTTGTGAGTGACAAAATAATTCTGCATCATACTTACTTGCTCCATAGTGATGCTTTGGTCTAAATTTTACTTCAGGTGTAGCATCTGTATGCGGTTTATCATGATTCATTCGGTCAAAAATTGACGCAGAAGAAACCATAATTATACGAGAACAAGAATTTTTTTGACTGACTTTGAATACATTTTCAGTTCCTTCAACGTTGGTTTGAAAGAATCTTTTCTTACTTCCAAAAGGTGCTGCATAGGCTGCGCAATGAATGATTATCTCACAATTTTTTACTGCATCATCTAAATCTTCTAACTTCGTTATATCACAACGTTTCATAACAAAATTTTGCTCTTCCATAGCGCTAATTTTGGCTTGGTTCATACCTATGCCAACTACAGAATTACCAGCTTCTCTAAGTCTAAACATAATCGCTTTTCCAAGTGTACCAGTAGCTCCTGTAACCGCTATGTTCATACTTACACCTAGACTATTTTGAGACGCCTTTTGCCAAATTAAGACCATGAATGCCGGCCAAGAAATTGCCCCGAATCAAGCAAACCAAACTGGGAAAAGATAGCATCTGAGCCTCAATATAGCCTCCTAACATACCGCTTAACAACTTATTCTAATAGAAAAAGATTCAACCGACATATTCAGTTAATTATCGATGAGATTAGACTAAGTTAAAATGTGAACTAGCATGTAATCTATTTAGACAGACTTATTGATTACATCGTATTGTTGATGTCATGGAACTTGTTTTGATTGTAGTGAGCATGATAATCACTATTCTTGCGGCAGCATTGACAGTTCCTGCAGGTTTTGGCTTAGCAACTATGCTTACTCCAGTAATTCTACTTTGGCTACCACCGCATGAAGCTATTGCCGTTGTTGCAATTATTCATGGAGCGCATAATGCTTGGAAACTAAAATTGTTAAAATCTAGTGTTGATTTTACCGCAGTAAAACGCTATGGGTGGGCATTGGTAATTGGTGCAATAATTGGTGCAGTGCTGCATTCTCATATTCCTTCAGACCCATTGCTACTAGTTGTTGGAGTTGCGTTAATTATTCTACCAATTCTATCAGTTACTGAAAGATGGACAAACATTAGACTGCCAGATACCGAAGATAGAATCGGAGGATTTGGTTCTGGGTTCTTTGGTGGCTTAACCGGACATCAAGGCGCTTTGAGAGCAATGTTTCTACAAAAGCGATTACCAGATAAAGTAGCGTATGCGGCTACTGCGAGTATTTTGGCTTTAGCAGTAGATATCACTCGCATACCGATCTACATTATGTTCGAGGGTAGTGCAATACTTGACGAATATATACTGATTCCATGCTTAGTTATATCAGCAATATTAGGAGTCAATTTGGGTAAACGTTGGCTGACTAAGTGGAAGCAAACACACATTAGAACTGGTATACTTATCGCTATAGTTGCCAGTGGTATAATGTATATCGCCGAGGCGACTAAAAATCTAGGTTATTGGTGAAACAATCAGAAAGTAGATTGCCACTCTTCAACATCTTGAGCTGCTGCCCAATCCTCATCAGTGGTTTCTCCACGAGCCTTGAGAACCTCTCTAGCCAATAGCCAGTAAATTAGAGCAAGTGATCTGCGTCCCTTGTTATTTGCTGGAACTGCAATATCGACATTTCTCAAGTTATTGTTAGCATCAACAATTCCAACAATTGGAAGCCCTGAATTTACTGCTTCCTTCAATGCTTGTTGATCTGCTGCAGGGTCAGTTACGAATAATACATCTGGCTCAACGTATGATCGAAGAGCTGGATTGGTTAGAGAGCCAGGGATAAAACGGCCAACCGCTGCGTTAGCACCGATTGCTTCAGCAAACAGTCTTGCTGGCCTTTGACCATATTGTCGTGCAGAGACGACCATAATTCTAGGAGAATCAAACTTGTTAAGAAAAGTCGCAGTACTTCTTATTCTTGAATCAGTCATGTTTACATCAAGCAAGTAAAGTCCATCATCTCTAACGGTATCAATGAATCTTGCCATATCTGCACTCTTCTGTTGAGTACCGATATTAACAGCATTCTCTTCATAGGTTTCAAACGGCAATAGTAGGCTTGCTTCTTCAGACATGAAATGACCTCAGCATTCGCCCCACTTGACCCCCATATTAAACCGCTTCGCAATAATACAAATTTTGTAAGATGAGAAATTTTT
>DUKP01000006.1 GCA_013329295.1 Candidatus Poseidoniaceae archaeon | reverse complement strand
CTTTGAGAATGGTTCAGTAACTGATGTAAATACTGCAAATGTGTCGTTAAAACTGGTTGCAATACCTGAAAAATCGATATATTGTCCTGCTAATGCTACTTTTCCAGGTGGTAAATCTTTGGCAAGAGATCCAATTGAGCAAACAGAAATTATTACATCGCAACCGGAATTGATTAATGCGCTAATATTGGCTTTGTGATTTATCATGTGAGGAGGTTTGTTTGATTCTCCATTATTATGATGTCTTTGTAAAAATATCAACTCTTTTGGTTTGCCGCCATAGGTCATTGAAATGCATTTTAGAGGAACTTCACCATACTTTGTCTCTACAGTTACTTCATCAGTTCTAGTAATTCCTAAATGATACTCTGATAGAGTATCTAAGTAATCACTTCCTAAATCAATAGAGATAAGTCCAGTTCCACCAATAATGCCAATGCGTTCCATAGAGCATCACCAAATGGTGGAAGGAAATTATTCCTCTAGTCGAGAAATCAAGTCTGCTTTCTTACCGGATACTGGTTTCCCAGCAGCCTTTAGAAGTTCCTTTAACTCTGCAACAGTCATACTACTATAATCAACTGCTTCAGCCTCAGAAACCTCTTCTGCGGCTTCTGCTGCTGACTCTTCGACTGCAGGAGCATCTTCCTCAGCATCTTGCTTTTCTGATTCAGGCTCCATCGCTTCTGCTGCATCTAGAATGGAAGGAGAATCTTCTTCGGTATCTTCTTCCATTGCTGCTTCGAGAGCTGCTGCTTTCTTTGCTTTCAATTCTGCAGCAACACGCTTTTCTTCAGCATGAATCTCATCAAGTGTTGGTCCTTTCTCAGTGACTACACCTGATTGAAGAAGTTGACTCTTTCTAATTGCGACTGACTTGATTGGATAAATTGGCTTGACTGCTTTTCTAATATCCTCTTCTAATTCGCCACCTAAAATTGACTCTTGAAGTTTAGAATAAGTGTTCTTAGCTGCATAACCAAGTAGTAATTCTCTAGTCTTTGAGCGCATTACTTGTTTTACTGATGTTTGAACTCTCTTTTGAGTGATAATTAATGGCTTTAGCCTTACAAGATATCCATCAGTAGTCACAACATCAACAACATCATCTATCTTACCGCGGTAACGACGAATTTGTCTTCGGGTATGATCTGTTTGATGGTGGTGGCCGATGAAGGTAGTCAAAGCATCTTGCCCGACACACTCATGCACTCTAAATCTCAAAATTACATGCATCTTGGTGAAATCGCCATTGAATTCCTGCAAAGTCATTTCATAAACTCTGCCAACAATAGATTCGTCAGACTCTCCCAAAGTTTCTCCGATGTTCTTGAAGTCCCATGGATGTCGTGGCGCACGTATTGTGTACCATCGCTTCATCTTCCACTTGTCACGCTGCTTACGTGCTAACGCACGCCCTTTTGCACTCACTTTCTTTGCCATCGATATCAACTCGGTTAGTCTTGCGGGGGCTACCCCACTTGCAAGTTGCCGACTAACCTCCCCTATTTGAAAGAGACTATTGTAAACCGCAACAAATTAACTGGCATAATCAACAAACCTCATCAACAACTAATCAATCCAATAATCATGGCGATACACCATATCAACTGTCGTACTGCATCTAGTGGAATCGACAATTTGGCTACAATTGTTGATGCTATGACATGGTTGTGTGGTGATGAAGAATTACTTTTAATTGATCGAACAACCTCTTTTCATGGTTCAGAAATCAATCTCATAACATCACATATTTCCAAAAATCGTGATATAAAATCATTTGTTGACAAACTTAAGCAAGCTGACTTGTTGAAGATTTCTGAAAACCTTTCAGATAGAATTGATGACAGCAATATTCTTCATTTTAGAATTTGCCTCGATTCTTTGATAAGTGGAGAAATTAGCCTCGCAGAAGCAGACAAAAAAACTGTGAAATGTTCAATTAAAATTGAAGTATATCCAGGTCAAAATGCTGTTGAAGAAATAACTAATTTTTTAGGATTGTAATGAAAAAATAATTACTTTGAAATTTAAGGTAAATCACAAGAGGTTAAGTATTCTAAGTGTGTCGGCTGAATGAGGAGAAAATTATGCCACACGTTGTAACATCCCCATGTGTTAACCACAAGTATCAGGAATGTGTTGCAGTATGCCCTGTTGACGCATTTAGAGAAGCAGAAACATATCTAGTAATCGACCCAGACGAATGCATAGACTGTGGCGCATGCATACCAGAGTGTCCAGTCGATGCTATCTTCGCTGATACAGATGTACCTGATGAAGAAGAAGAATGGATCGATAGAAATGCTGACGAATCAGTTGATGCTGAAGTTGCCGAAGGCGAGTCGCCCGTTCTAGCAGACTAAACTTAGGATGTTTTTCTATGACCCAGTTAGATTTTAATCAATTCCGTAGCGGTAGCGAGTTACTCAAAAGAGGGCTTGCAAGAATGCAACAAGGTGGCGTCATTATGGACGTAGTTAATCCTGAGCAAGCCGCAATAGCTGAAGATGCTGGAGCAGTTGCAGTAATGGCACTTGAAAGAGTTCCTGCAGATATTCGAAAGCAAGGTGGAGTCGCAAGAATGAGCCACCCAGACATGATTCAAGGAATCCTTGATTGTACATCTATTCCAGTTATGGCTAAATCAAGAATCGGGCATGAAGGTGAATCAAGAGTGTTAGAGTCTATGGGCGTCGATATGATTGATGAATCAGAAGTACTAACTCCTGCAGACCCATTTTTCCACATTAACAAAAAAGATTTTGATATACCATTTGTATGTGGTGCAACCGAATTATCAGAAGCGGTTCGTCGAATATATGAGGGTGCAGCGATGATTAGAACAAAAGGTGAAGCAGGTACTGGTAATGTAGTTGCAGCGGTCACACATGCTAGACTAATTGACCAAGAGATCAAACAAATGCAAAATTTGGATGACGAAAAATTGTCATTAGCTGCTGATTCAATTATCTCACGTTACAGAGTCTTAGCAGACAAGTCATCGCTGCCAGGAACATATGACATGACCCCATTTGGGCCAATTGATGGTGACATGCACAACGAAATAGTAGAGATTCTATTAGAGGTTAAAGAATATCAAAGATTACCAGTAGTTACCTTTTCAGCAGGTGGCATAGCTACACCAGCAGATGCATCCTTGATGATGAGAATGGGAATGGATGGAATCTTCGTTGGTTCTGGTATTTTCAAATCTGAAGATCCTAAAACTATGGCTGATGCAATAGTTCTTGCAACACATCACTACGATGATGGCGCCAAGGTTGCTGAAGCAATGGCTATGACTGAAGGTAGCCCAATGAAAGGCGATGAATTAGAGACTCTAGAAATTCGCTTGGACCAGCGTGGTTGGTAAATTAAACAATTTGTTTAATGACTCCAGACTTCATCAAACTATTTATGATAATGAGACTTTTTGATCATTTAGTATTGTACCTTTGTCAATTGTTACATTATCACCAATTACACAATTAAACAATTCACAACTATCGCTGATAGTTACATTTTCCCCAATAATTGATTCTATAATCTTACAGTTATCACCAATTTTCGAGCCACTCATAACTAAACTGTCAACAAGATTTGACTTTTTACCAACAATAGAATCTTCACATACCACTGTGGTCAAAATAGGTGATGCTGATGTTGAGTTTCCAATTATATAGCCCAATTCTGGTGTCAACTCGCCATCGGGTAAATCAAATGGCAACATTTTGGAATTTTTGACTAGATGATTTTGAGCTTTAATCAATTCTTTTGGAGTGCCCACATCAAACCAAACCCCATTTAATTTAATACCAAATAACGGATAACCAAGTTTCAATAAATGTGGAAATAACTCTTTACTAAAGTCGTACTTGGTATCTTTAGGAATATATTTCATTACTTCTGGTTCGATTATGTATAATCCTGCATTTATGACA
>DUKP01000216.1 GCA_013329295.1 Candidatus Poseidoniaceae archaeon | reverse complement strand
GCATGGTCTGAAGAAGACTGGCGCAAAGATATGGAGAGAAAACTTGCTAGGCATACGATTAGAAATGGTTCAGAACATGAATCATTGGCTGAATCAAGTCATGATGCTTGGATTCACCTCTATAGAAGCCATAGCTTCTCTAGAGAAATTCAAATTTCATATTACCTTGAAGGTGAATTGGCTATTTTCTGTGTTGATGCAGAATTAAGAAAGCGTTCGAAGGGAAAACATGGCATCTGCAACTTAATGGTAAGATTATGTGAAAAGTATGCAATTGGATATCCCAATGCTGAAAGAATAGGTATTGACTACAAAGATATAAGAAAAGAATTAGTAAATATGGAAGGTGGAAGAAACCTCGGTATGTATTTAGACGAATTAATCTTTGACAAAACAGCACCTGATGTAGCAAAAGCATTGGATTTCTATGGATTAAAGCTAAAGAGTAAAGTCGATAAAAATACCAAGTTATCATCATCTTGGTTAGGACTTAACATATCAGAAAAAGGTGGTAAAGTCATAGTTAGTAGCCATCAAAACGATTCCCCTCTAAGAAATTTAATCATGCCTGGAGATGAATTAATTTCAATAAATAGAGTTAGAATTAGCAATATTAAATCAATGAAAAATTTACTATCAAAATTGGAACCATCAAATGTTGAATTATGTTATGCTCATGAAGGAATAGTTAATGTGAGTGTGATAGATCTAAGAGTAGAACCTGAATTAAAGAATAAATTAGATGGAAAAGGTAACTCGAAATGGCGTAGTTATATCTCATCTAGAACTACTTAAGTTCATCCAAACTGACCAAAATTGGTGGAAGGTCAAAGAAAGTCGTATGCTTGGTTGTTTTAGGCGGAAATAATTCATCAGATTGACATATTTGGATTACCATTTGTTTAGTGATTTCATCAAATGATGAGTTTGGCCATAATTCTAACACTATATCATCTGATGAAAGATAATCTAGACATATTGCAGGAATCTTAGATAATCCTAATTCCTTAGCAACTGACAGTCTATGATGTCCATCAAGTAAAGATCCTGTCTCGCTATCCACTAATACCGGTTTGGTAAATCCCCCCCAGCGTTTTGTCATGTCAAGAAGTTTATCTCTTGCTTTTATTTTGATTTCTTCATGTGGTTTCAACCAACTTACCTCTACTATGGTAACATCATCTTCAGTCCACATGAAACTGGGAACAGTATTTCAAGGATAATACTTTGGCAATTACCATAGGGCTAGGAGATTGATTTGACGGAGTATGTTTTGGGCAACGAATCTGATGTTGCTGGTTTTCCATTAACTGAAAACATGTCTAAGTTTGTAGATAAACTGCCTATTGAGTTATCAAATACAATCAACAAGATTTCGCAAAATAAGGGAGGCGTTTGGATTGTTGGCGGCGCAGTAAGAGATGCATCAATGGGTTTTATTCCATCAGATATTGATTTGGCAACTGACTTAAGACCTGAAAAATTGCTATCCATTTTCCCAGATGCAATTGAAACTGGCCTTTCATTCGGGACAATTACAATAAAATCTGGAAATTACTTATTCCAAACAACTACACTTAGAACCGATGGAGTATATTTGGATAATCGTAGGCCGGAATCTGTTGAATGGAATTTATCTTTGAATGAGGACTTAAAGAGAAGAGATTTTACAATTAATTCTATGGCTATTGATGTTGCTAGAAGACTATACTATGACCCAAATAACGGAATTAAAGATATCGAAAATAAAATTATTCGCTGTGTGGGAAATCCGGAAAAAAGGATTAATGAAGATGCTTTGCGGATTCTTCGTGCATACCGTTTCCTTGGCCAAATAAATACTAATAATTGGAAATTAGAAGATAGTTTGTCCAAAGTAATTATCAATAATAGTTATCTAATTGGTGACTTAGCAAAAGAAAGGATATGGCAGGAATTAATCAAAATTCTAAATTCTAAAAAATCACAAGAAATAATCAGCTTAATGATTAGAGATAAAATATTGAATGTAATTTTTGGCTGGAAATATGTAGAGACTTCAAAATTATTATCAGCACTTGACAGTAAGCAAGATTTGGATTACATATCACTATTCGTGTTAGTAAATTACCAACTTGAAAAGAATAGTATTATTGATTTATGTAAAACATTAAAATTATCAAAAAAGGATTCAAAGAGTATAATTTTTACATCACAAATGGCAAGATTAATTCCTCAAAACGATCTCCGTTATTTGCGTTTGTATAGACACTTAATTGGAACTAGGTGGAGACAAATTTTGTCTTTATCGAAAATCTTTGACCAGCATGACATGATTGATTTTCACAATTTTTCAAAACAATCTTATTTCACTAAAATTATCCATGAAATAGAAAACTTACCACCTCTTGAATGTCAAGAACAACTAATCGATGGCAAATGGTTAATGGCTACAACTAACATCGAACAAGGTCAAAAACTTGGTAGACTGAAGGAATGGTTGTACAGAATACAAATAGAAAATGATTTGAAAAGCATCTCTGAAATTGAAGAAATCTTAGCAACGCTTCAGTGGCAAAATTCTGATTTCAATTCTTGGCCAAGAATGTCATTAGAATGAAGGCACCATCTTCAAGAATAATGAATCATACGGCTTAGTATGTTCAGTGGCAGGATATCCGAGGCTGTAGCAAAGCAAATCGAAAAGAAAATTGCTGAAAATAATGATTTAAGTTCGCTGTCTAATTCTGAATTAGCAGATTTGGCAGTAGAATTTGTCGGAGATGCCCCTCCATCAAATGTACCAAGAGAAACTGTAATTGAGATACTATCGCAACAGCCAGAAATTTCCGCTTGGAGAAGCAGTGTAAAAGAGCGAGCAATCCAAGCTACAAAAAGTAAAATTACCGAAATAGCAAGTAACGTTGATCCTAGAATGGCAGAAATGATCAAACAGCAATTTGGCCAATGGCTGCAAAATTCAGGACTTTCAACCGTTGAAATAACTACACAAATCGATACAAATACTGATGGTAAAATAAGTCAAGCAGAGTTAAATGACTTTATCGTAAATTTATCTGGTGCTCAACCTCCAGAATGGGTTTCTGAGACTCTAATCAATATTTTAGATAGTGATCAAAATGGTGTAATTGAAGTGCAAGAATTGTGGAATTACTTAGGAGCAATAGGATTCGATGTCCCAACAATAGAACCAGTTACTAATGAACATGAAGAAGTTCAAGAACTACAAGAACAAACTGAAACTTTCGAAGATTTAGAGTTAGAAAATGAAGAATTAGAAATTGATATTGATAAAGAACTTAGCAGTATAACAGATATCGAGGAGGAAGATGAAGTTCTAGAAAGCCCCGAAATCAATAATGAGGTAGTAATTGAACATACTCAAGAAAGTGAGGAACCTTATCCTGTTGTTTCTACCTCTATAGAAATAGGCATAGAGAGGCTACATTCTACAAGGTTGCATAGAGAAGCAAATAGTGTGATTGACTCTACAAGTCCTGGAGAATGTACTCTTATGGTTGAAAGAGTAGAGAGAACTTTGTTAGTCATGGATAGTTATCGTGGAGGGATGACAGCTGTTGGCCTTCTTGACAACGGACCATACACAGTATCAGTATTGTTTGAACCAGAATATAATGAACAAATTGAACAATTGGAAGGCAAGAAAATATCCTTTATTGGCAGCCTATTTGATTGGTCTAGTGGGCTTAGACAAGCAAAATTAAAGGGCAATGATTTACAATTCTGAATCATTTCAAGCTTCTTGAAATAACAATTCTTTGTACCTCTTGAGTTCCCTCATAGATTTGTGTGATCTTAGCATCTCTAAAGAATCGCTCAACTGGAAACTCCTTTGTGTAACCATAGCCACCAAGAACTTGAATGGCTCTTTCTGACACCCACATTGCTGTGTCACCGGCATATAATTTTGCCATGCTAGCTTCTTGAGTATGTCTTGGTCCATCATTTTCATAATGCTCTTGCTTGGCCCAAGATGCTCGATAAACCAACTGACGAGCAGCCTGTATCCTAGTAGCCATATCCGCCAAGTAGGCCATTATCATTTGATGGTGAGCAATTGGTTTTCCAAATGCTTCCCTCTCATGTGAGTAATTTAGTGCTGATTCATAAGCACCTTGAGCAATACCAAGTGCTTGTGCAGCAATTCCAATACGACTATTATCAAGTGCATTCATAGCTATTGGAAACCCATTTCCTACTCCTTTTATCACATTCTCTACTGGTACTTTGCAGTTGTTTAGAATAAGTGTGCAGGTATCTGAAGAACGAATACCCAATTTATCTTCTTTCTTACCTACAGAAAAACCTTCAAAAGAAGATTCTACTATGAATGCAGTAGTACCACCGTGCTTCTTTACACCATAATCTGGATGATCTACATCTTTGGCGAACAAAACTATAATTTCTGCTTGTACTCCATTTGTAACCCACATTTTTTCCCCATTTAACAAAAAGTGTTTACCATCTTCAGATAATTTTGCTTTACAAATCATTGCTGCAGCATCAGTACCTGCACCTGCCTCGGAAAGCGAGTAAGCGCCTACTTCGCCTGCTGCTAGTCTTGGTAAATACTTAGCCTTCTGTTCTTCATTACCATGTAAAGCAATTGTCTTTGCACAGAGTCCAACGTGAACACAAAACATTACACCAAATGATGGATCTACCCTAGATAATTCTTCGACAATAATTGATTCAGAGATATCGTCAACTGGAGAACCGCCGTATTGTTCTGGAATTGTGACGCCTTGAAGACCATATTCTAGGAACTGTTGCCATTCTTCAATAGGAGGTATTTGATTAGCATCTCTATGTTCTGCAGAAGGCGCTAAAACAGTCTCAGCGAAATCTCGCACAAGTTCTCTAATCATTTGCTGCTCATCGGTTTCTGCGTAGTTCATGACTCTCCCCAATCAAGCCAATAAGCCGACTCACTTAACCCGTTTGCTAAATTTCTAAAATTTGCTATTTCCCAAATTATTCATATATTATGCCTATGAGGCGCGCACAGGAGGAATCATTTTGGATGAAGAAACCGTTGAATTTAATGTAGCACACAATAGAAAATACTCTACAGACCACCTTTGGTATCAAGAGAAAGATGATAGATTAATGATTGGAGTTAGCGAATTCCTAAGACTGGAAATAGGTGACATTTTGGAAGTCAAACTTCGACAAGCTGAAACTGAGATTGACAAAGGAGATTTCATGTTTTCAGTTGTTACAGAGTCTGAAAGAATGCCATTTCCTACTCCCTTTTCTGGACTCATTGCTGAGGTTAATGGCGAAGTTGAAAGTAATCCAGAATTAGTTAACGAATCTGCTTATGACCTAGGATGGGTCATTATTTTAGAACCTCATGATTTTGACACTGAATTATTGTTAGACCCTGATGAATATGTTGAATTTCTAGCTGAACTTTGATGGTAAGGTGACCATCATGAAGGAGATTGAAATTCTAAAACAAAGCCTTGTTAAGGCACCAATTATTTGGAAAGGCGATTATCCTTACTTTATTCATCCTATAACAGATGGCGTACCAAGATTAGAGCCAAATGTCTTAGAAGCGATTATTGAATTATCAGTACCACTGATTAATTGGGATAACATCGATATTATTCTTGGAATTGAAGCGATGGGATTGCCACTAATGGCTCCATTATCTATGCGTACAGGCATTCCTATGGTTATTGCAAGAAAGCGACAATATGGGCTTGAAGGAGAAGTCGAAATTAATCAAGAAACTGGTTATTCAAAAGGAAGTATATTCCTTAATGACATTAAACCTGGTGAAAGAATTGCCATAATTGATGATGTTTTATCGACTGGTGGAACAATAAGATCAGTTGTTGAAGGTGTCAAAAGAACTGGTGCAATTATCGAAAATATCGTCGTTGTTGTTGAAAAAGGCCCTGGTATGGAAATTTTGCAACAAGATTATCCTAAAATTAAGTTTGATTCGCTTGTAAAACTTGAAATGGATGGCGAAAAAGTAGTGATATTAGATTAGGAAGTGAAACTTTGGATCTAGATAGGCACGACTTTCAACTAGACGACTTGGTTGAAAAGATTAAACAAAATGACAACCGATTAATCGCTTTACAGGTACCTGAAGGCTTGAAAATGCAAGCCCTTGAAATGATGGATGAGATTGAAACTGAAACTAGTGCCAAGGTAGTTTTGGCTGCAGACCCATGCTATGGAGCATGTGATTTAGTCCATGACAAAATGAAAATGATGGGAGTAGAATTAGTAGCTCATATGGGACATTCTCAAATGAATATTGATTCTGGCATGCCTACTGAATTCATCGATGTTAGATATGACGGAGATCCTGAACTAAGTCCCGTTCTACCTCTACTAAACAAGCATTTAGCGTTGGCGAAAGAAAGAATTTCTAATCAAGATAGTAACAAGCAATTATCTGAAGCAGAAGCACAAGAGAAATTTTTGGATGCTGTTGGAAGAATGGCTCCATTAACCGATACAAAACTCGGATTAGTTGGTTCAATACAACACCTTCACCTATTACCCGAATTCAATGATCGTTTAGAAAAGGCTGGATTTGACGTAGAAATACCAATTGGAGGGGCAAGATTATCATTCCCAGGACAGGTTCTTGGTTGTAATTATTCAGGCGACGACCCTAGCATAGGACACTATCTATTCTTGGGTTCTGGAGATTTCCATCCAATTGGATTGGTCCTACATACTGGAAAGCCTCTAGCAATGTTAGACCCTTATTCAGGTACTGCTGAAGAAATGTCATTTGAAAGAATTGAGAGAATATTGAGACAAAGGTTCGGATTGATAATGTCGAGTCAAGATAGTCAATCTTTTGGAATTTTGATCGGTGAAAAACCTGGACAAATGAGGCGCACTTTAGCGTTAAGAATGAAAAGAATGCTTGAGAAGCATGGTAAGAAAGGATACTTACTAGCTCTTGAACACATTGGACCGGACCTAATTGATTTCTATCCAGTTGACGCATTTGTCAATACAGCATGCCCAAGAATTGCTATTGATGATGCAGTTAGATATCGTAAACCATTGATTACGCCATTTGAATTAGAAGTAGCATTGGGCGAAAAGCAATGGGAAACGGGATATATGTTTGACGAAATCCCTTGAGTTGGCTAATTGAAATATTTTTGCTAAATCAAAGCGTATGTTCAATAACGGTTGGCGTAAGCCTTCCGATGTTATGAGCAGTTATCTCGACAGAATCGGTGCTGGTTATGTAATTGATAACCCGGAGCCACTCGATTTTGATTATGTTCCAGAGAAGTTAGTCTGTCGGGAGAAATATCAAAACCAATTGGCTGCAAGATTCTCTTCTATAGACAAACAGGAATCTAGTTGTCAAGCTATTATTTCAGGACCCGTAGGTAGTGGGAAAACTGTTCTTGTCAAAACATTCTGTCGTGACTTACAGAGACATCTTGTCAATCGAAGAACTATCAATATCGCACATGTAAATTGCAGAAATGCATCAACGAGTACTCGTGTAGTTCAACGTATTTTGCATGCAATAGACCCTGGGCACCCTGACCGAGGTTTATCAATGGGAGAACTATTACTCAGTTTACGTAAACTGACCAGACGAAATTCTACCCATCTAATTGTTATTTTAGATGAAGTCGACCACATGTTGAGAAAATCTGGTGATGACATCTTGTACCAATTATTGAGGATTGATGAAGATCAAGAAGGTAAAGGAACTCTTTCACTAATTTTAATCAGTCAAGAACAGGTTCTCGATGTCTTGGAAACAGCAGTAATTTCAAGAATTGGTAAAACAAATTTGATAAAAATACCATCATACAATGAAGATGAACTGTACGATATTGCCATGCAGAGAGCCGATTTGGCATTAGTCAAAGGCTCATATTCAGAAGAAATTGTTAGATTAATAGCTCAAAAATCTGCTCCTATTGGCGATGCTAGATTAGCGATTGAGTTACTAAAATCAGCCGCTGAGTCATGTGAAATTAGACAAGACGATCATACTAAGAGAGAAATTAGTGTTGATGATGTCCATGCTAAAGATGATATTTTATCAGTTGATATGGTATCAGAAATAGATGCTATTGATGGTTTGAAAAATCATGCAATGCTGGTATTGCTAGCAATTTGTCGAAGGCTGAAGAAAGAAAGTTCAATGACTACTGGTGACGTAGAAAGCCTCTACGCAGTAGTATGTGAAGAATATGAGCAAGATATGAAAAGCCACACAACCTTATGGAAATATCTCAAAGAATTAGAAAATAGGCAACTAATCAAAACCAGAATCTCGGCAGTTAGTGACGGACGAGGTAGAACTACCCATCTCAGCATGCCACATTTCTTACCAAGTGATATAGCAAGCAGGCTAGAAATGCTGATAAAAAAGCGATTGTAAGCAACAAAAACCAATTGTTTTTCATCCGGTGAGCATAAATATAGGTCACTGTTGGCCAACCTGTCTTAGAGGTGTAATTATGGCTACTGGTTCACAAGGAGAGTTCGTTGCTGTCGTAAATGATACAGACCCAAAAAGCAACGGTAAAGCATACTCATTGAAAATTTCGGGAAATAACTACTCTCAAATTCTAGGGAAAAAAATTGGCGATATTGTCGATGGAATTTTCGTAGGTGAAGGTGACAAGACTCTTTCAGGATATAAATTACAAATTACTGGTGGTGCTGACAAAACTGGAACTCCTCTAAGAAGAGACCTAGAAGGTGGTTCTAGACAGTCAATCTTGGTTACTCAATCAACTGGATTCAAAGGACATAATTTGGTTTTCAAGACCAAAGGTGGCGAAAAGAAGCGATTCCGATACAAACCTGATGGACTTAGAAAGCGTAGAAATTTCCGTGGCAACACTGTTACCCAAGACACCAGACAAATCAATCTCAAGGTTGTTGAAGCAGGTAAGAAGGCATTGGCTGATATTCTATCTGCTGCTGAAAGTGAGGAATCATCGGAGTGAATCCCGAGAGGGTTTTCGTGAATAGGAGAGTGTAGGAATGGCGAGAAAACTTCCTGCACAACCAACCGTAAATATCGGATTAGTTGGTCACGTAGACCATGGAAAGACTACTTTGACAAAGGCTCTTTCTGGAGTTTGGACTGATACTCATTCAGAAGAAAGAAAGCGCGGTATATCAATTAAATTGGGCTATGCAGATACTGCATTCTATAAAACCAAAGACGGTACATTTTACGCATCTGGAAAGAATCCTAATGGCAAAAAGGATGTCGATAATGAACTTCAAAGAGTTGTATCTTTTGTTGACGCACCTGGTCACGAGACACTAATGGCAATAATGATTACTGGAGCATCAATTATGGATGGTGCAATGTTGATGGTTGCAGCAAATGAAAAGTGCCCTCAACCACAAACTAGAGAGCATTTAATGGCACTAAATATGTCAGGTATCAAAAACATAGTAGTAGTTCAAAACAAAATTGACCTAGTCACCAGAGAACGTGCTGTTGAATCATATCAAGAAATTAAAGAATTCTTGAAAGGTACTGTTGCTGAAGATGCTCCAATTATTCCAGTATCGGCTCACCATGATGTTAACTTAGATATATTGATAGATGCTATCGAGAAAACTATTCCAACACCTGATAGAGATGATAAAGAAAAGCCTCTAATGCATGTCGCAAGATCATTTGACATAAACAGGCCGGGAACTCGTCCTACCAAACTTAAGGGTGGAGTTATTGGAGGTAGCATCGTTAGAGGAGAATTCAAAATTGGCGATGAAATTGAAATTGGTCCAGGAAGAAAAATTCAGCAAGGATCTAAGATTCGTTGGGAGCCAATTAAGGCAACTGTAACTAGTATGCAAGGTGGCGGATTAGCTTTAGAAAAAATGCATGCTGGAGGTCTATGTGGGTTAGCAACACAACTTGACCCATCTATTACAACTTCAGATAACCTATCTGGACAAGTTGTTTCTTTATCTGGATCTCTCCCAGAAGTTAAAAATTCAATTGAGATTTCTGTTCATTTAATGGACAATATGGTCTCTACAGATGGTTCAAATCCAGAGAAAATACATCCTCTAAGAAATAACGAGATGTTAATGATAAATGTTGCAACTGCTACATCTGTTGGAGTCACGAAAAATGCAGAAAAGAC
>DUKP01000157.1:18371-18573 GCA_013329295.1 Candidatus Poseidoniaceae archaeon | reverse complement strand
AATTTCGGAATCAGAACCTAATGATAGTAACACAACCGGTCAAAATGTATACCCTGGTGACGTTGTCCGTGGAACTGTAGATATGTGGGATGACAAACAGGACTGGTATTCAGTATGGTTGGAACCCGGACAGACACTACTACTGACTCTCTCACATGCTTCTGGAGATGGCGTTTCAATGTCGGTTTGGGATGAAGAAAAT
>DUKP01000157.1:0-18024 GCA_013329295.1 Candidatus Poseidoniaceae archaeon | reverse complement strand
TAATCCGGCAAAAACACGTGATACCATTTTCCTAGGTGAGGATGAAACCGGAGTTGGTGGAGTTTACAGTGTTTCGATTAATTCAACAATGACTGAGGCTGGTGGCGGCGCTTATGTTTTAGAAATTGATGCAGGATATATGGTAAACTGGTATTCTCCACAGATCGGTTGGAATGTTGCTAGCGAAGTATATGACGCAAGAGGCAACATAATGTACACTTCAACACTATCCTCATATCAATTTGCCCAAGCATCAACTACAAACCTGCAAACTGCACCAGTTTGGACTACAGGAGATTATTGGAACTTCTCGGTATCCATGCCAACATTCTTTGGCGTAACTTATGATGAATACCATCAGATGGAAGTAACCGGAGTTGAGACCGTTGCAGGTAAGGAATGCTACCGAGTAAGTGTTGAAGGAAAAGCAACTCTAACTATGAGTTTGATGGGGATGGAAACTAAAACTATCGATGAGGAATCAGGTGTGCAATGTTATGCAAAAGATACACTTTCACTAATTCATGAAAACATCACGGTATCCAATGTTATTGAAACCAGTAGTGATTTCAACATGATGAGTACATCTGGTAGGAGTTGTACTGTTGATGGGGAGCCAGATGAAGACTGTGATGGTGTTGAGGATTTTTGGGATGATTGTCCAGGAACTACACTAGGTGCAGAAGTCGATGCATGGGGCTGTTCTGATGAGCAAAATAACGGTGGCTCAGGCAACGGTGGAGATGATGATACTGACGGTGATGGTATTCCCGACTCAAGTGATGCTTGTCCTAATGAGGCATCAAATACCCAAAATGACGCTGATAATGACGGTTGTCCAGACGATGATGGCAGTGGAAACGGCGGTGGCGATGGTGGCGATAGTGATGCAGACGGTGATGGTGTAATCGATGATGATGACACTTGTCCAGATACTCCTTTTGGAGAGTCTGTAGATTTCTTTGGTTGCAGCGATAGCCAAAATGGTGACGATGACGATTCAGGTGACGGTGACGGTTCTGGTGATGGAGGCTTTGGAGGCATAGATCTCGGTTGTATCCCAACAGGTACAGATATGAATCAAAAAACCGTGATTAGCTCTGATTTGATATACAATAATGGCATGAATCACTTCAATTTCCCAATTACTGAGGGCAAAGTATGGAGTGAATCCGCAGTAGGTCAAGGAAAAATAAGTCTCTCAGTAGAGTTGGGTGACTGTGAATTATTTTCTGAGGAATTGGATGGCTCGGGTGCCCTTCCACTAAACTACCGGCACATAGGTCAAGAATCGTTTACTGTTGACCAAACAACAGTATCTGCCAATGGAATTCAAGTATTTGCTGGTAGAGAAGGTAACAATGATTGGGCTACTCCTGATTTCACTATATTGCCGAGTGTACCAGATAATGTCGCAAGAATGGGCTTACCATTCGCAGCTTGGATTAATGTTGTTGGATTCAATGAATTTGATTCCACGGTGAATATTTCAGGTTCGGTTAACTCAGCTAATGCAGGAATGCTTAGTGCTAATCAGATGTTGAATATCGACGAGTTAGGTGCAGTAGTTGTCGATACCATGAACCTTTCAAGTGGTGAATATGAACTTACGATTACAGGAACTAATAATGGCATGGACCGCTCTGTGACAGTTCCTTTCACAGTTGATAATGACCCTGATTTTGAGATTTTAACATTAGACCCTTGGATTGTTCTACCAGGTGGTGTAGAATGGGTCGTACCGACTCCGATTTTCATAGAACCAGTCAATGGTTTTGGTGCTGATGTAACTGTTGGAGTAACAGTGCCAAACGGAGTTACTGCAGAATTGGACTTTGCTAGAGGTTCTGCTCCATTTATGGCAGTACTAACTTTGACAGTTCCAGCCAATCTTTCAGGCGGAGATTATACTGTAGTTGTAACAGGAACTTCTGGCGATACAGTTCGTTCAGATGAACTAACATTCAGTATCACTACGCTACCTGAATTTTCACTCGATATAGAAAATCGAGAGCAGTTGATTACCAACGGGGAAATGTCAATTTCAGGAGTGATAAATGCGCACAATGGTCTTGATTTGTCATTAGGTGGTGTACTTGATGTGATTGTGGAGCCATATAATGAGGCACTACTTGAAAGTGCAGTAATATCTTGGGGTACAATCGATAGTAATGGAGATTTACCATTTACTGTTACATTCTCAGTCGATGATAATACTCCAAGAAATGAATACACAGTCCAATTAAATGTTGTCAGTCTTGACGGTGGAATCGCTCACGCAGCATCAGTTGCTTTCGTTACCGAGTCCTCTACTCTTGATGGTACTGCAGAGGCAGCCAGTCAATCTTCAGTAGCTACAGGAGATACAGCTCAGCATGATGGAACTGACACTTCAGCACAGAACATACCAGATGGCGAGGGTGATGAAGTGACGGACAGTAATGATGGAGATAGTTCGGATTCAGATTCCAAATCATCTAACACTGGACTGATTGTCGGTGGAACAATTGGAGTGCTGCTAATTGCCGCGGTAGTTGGAGTTGTTGTTCTACGAGGTCGAGGAAGTAATCCAAATGGCAAAGATTTCTCGCAGCAAGCATGGGGTAGTCAAGCCGCAATGATGCCTAATCAAACAGGATATCAACAACCTTCAGTTCCAGCAATGCAGCAACAATACGCTCAGCCACAACAAATGATTCAACAACCGGCGCAACCTGTACAACCTGTTGTTCAACAACCGCCCGCACCACAACCTGCAACACCAATCCAGCCAACTACTGTTGCTGATTACACAGGATTACCACCGGGTGGGCATTACGATCAATCAACAGGTCAAACCATCTACGTCCAAGCAGATGGCATTAGATGGCAAATGAATGCAGATGGTAGTTTCAATCGATTGAATTGATATCGACAATCACTCACTATTGTCTTTCAAGTACAATAGATTTCAAGAGCAATCGATATTCAGCCATGTTTAGGGGTCCTTATGGCAACTATCAAGGAGCAAATCGAATTGATTCGCGCTGAGATAGATAAGACTCAGAAAAACAAGGCAACAAATGCCCATATTGGCAAATTAAAAGCCAAAATTGCCCAATTAAAAATTAAAGAAGAAAAAGCTGCGGCTCACTCAAAAGCCAGCGGTGGCGGCAAAGGATTTGAAGTTAAGAAATCAGGTGATGCAACTGTTGCATTGGTAGGTTTCCCTTCTGTAGGTAAATCAACCTTAATTTCCAAAGTTACTGATGCCCATTCTGAAACCGGTGGATATGCATTTACCACCCTTACTTGTATTCCAGGAGTAATGGAACATCGTGGTGCTAAAATTCAGATTTTAGATTTGCCAGGTCTAATCAAAGGAGCCTCAGAAGGCAAGGGTAGAGGTCGAGAAATTCTTAATGTAATTCGTAGTGCAGATATGACATTATTTATCGTTGACCCATTCCAAGATGCGCACTTCAATGTACTTCACAAAGAGTTGCATAATGCAGGTTTAAGATTGAATGAAACAAAACCTCCAGTATTTATCAAAAGGGTCGATAAAGGCGGTATAGATGTTCGTACAACCGTTGAACAGACACATTTGAGCGATAGTGACATTGGCGATATCATTCGTTCTTTTGGTTATACATCTGCGGTTGTAACTCTGCGTGAAAATGCTACTGCTGAGCAAATTGTTGATTGTTTAGCTGGTAATCGGGTTTATGAAAAAGCAGTTATTGCAATTAATAAAATCGATATTGCAACAGAGAAAGAGATAGTTAAGGCGACCAAAGCATTGCCAAGTGAGTGGCCAGTGATGCGTATATCAGCTTTCAAAGACATTGGTCTTGAGGAGCTAAAAGATTTCATTTACGACAATCTGGGATTCATGCGAGTTTTTCTAAAACCTCAAGGCCAAGAAGCGGATTTAGACGAGCCATTAATCGTTAAAGACGATTCGACTGTTGAAAATATCTGCAATAAATTGCATCGTGATTTTGTCAGAAAGTTTCGTTTTGCTAGAGTCAAAGGACCTAGCGCTAAATTTGACTGGCAGCGTGTTGGCTTAGATCATCGATTGTTAGATGGCGATTTATTGACTATTGTTGTCAAACGCTAATCCCAAATTCCCATATCCATTTTTGCATCTTCAGAAGCGTGGATTTTAGGATCCCATCTTGGAGACCAAACTAAATTGACATGAACCGATTCAATTCCATCGGTATTCAATGCAGCACGATGAGTAGCAGCCATTATTTCCGCTGCTGCAGGACAACCAGGGCTAGTCAAAGTCATGTCGATTTCTGCATGAGTTTGGCCGTCTTTTTCTTCAATTCTAACATCATAAACTAATCCCAATTCAACAATGGAAATTTCCAACTCTGGGTCCTCTACCTCGTCAAGATGTTGTATTACTGCAGATTTGTCAGTCATTGAACCACCTATGCATGATGTCTTATTTCATTCATTACCTTGTCAAACATATTCCTAAAACCATTTGATCGACTTGGGGATAAAGAGTTGAGTATACCCATTTCAGCAGCAAATTCAGGACTTAGTGTCAAGACACTTTCTACCTCAATGCCATGAATTGCCATGGTAAGAATTCCCATCAAACCTTGAACTAATTTTGAATCAGCACCAGAATAAAAATGAACATTTGAATCAATAATTTCGACTTTCACATGTGCTTCAGATTGGCAACCATGTACTCTAGTTGAATCAGTCCATTGTTCAATAGGTAGTAAATTTACTTCATCAGCCAAATCAAAAACCATTTCCAGGCGTTCCATTTTGTCATCGATTTCTTTGAATTCTTCGATGAGCTCAACTAATTCAGTAGAATAAGTCATGCAAATCGCTCCAGAATTTCTTTTAGATAATCTACAAAGGATACAACTTCTTCATGAGTATTGTAGAAATATAGTGATACCCTTACTGTACCAGTAATTTCTAAGCGATCTAGTAATGGTTGTGCACAATGATGTCCAGTTCTTACTGCGAATCCTCTGGCATCTAACAAATGGGCTAAATCTTCACTATTCATTGTTGGATGAAGAAATGAAACTACTGCAGCATCATTATCATCATGTCGTCCATAAACGGTCATACCCATTTCCCTAAGTTGAACCGCTAACCATCGAGCAGAATGTAAAATTCGTTTATGTTCAGATTTAATGTCAATTGAATTTAGCCATTTTATGGCTTCTGACCAACCGATAGCTTCTGCAATCCGTGGTGTTCCTGCTTCAAATTTTTGTTCATTTTTCTGATATGTTGAGCCATGAATTGAGACGGTCTCTATCATGTCACCGCCGCCCATAAATGGTTGCATTTCAGCAAAAGCATCCTCGGATACCAGTAATGACCCAATGCCGGTTGGTCCACACATTTTGTGTGCAGAAAAAGCCATGAAATCGGCTCCTAATTGTTGGAAATCAATCTCTTGATGTGGTGCGCTTTGAGCAGCATCAAGCAGAACTCTTGCGCCTTTTTTCTTAGCAATTTCAATAATTTTTTCGACGGGATTACAAACACCAAGAACGTTTGAAATGTGGACTACACAGACTAATTTTGCACCTTCAATTGCATCTTCAAACAAATCCATATCCAGTGTGAGGTCTTTCTGTACTGGGACATATCTTAGTTCAATATTCATTTCTTTGGCTAGCATTTGCCATGGAACAATATCTGAATGATGTTCCATTTCTGTCAAAATTATCGCATCACCATCTGAAAGGTTTGCTCTTCCCCATGCATGAGCAACCAAGTTGATTGCTTCAGTTGTTCCACTTGTTATGATCGCCTTACTAGCATTAAAACGTGACTTTAATTCTCTACGGCATGATTCATATCCCTCTGTTGCCTCACCAGCAAGAGTGTGGACAGCACGGTGAACATTTGCATTTGAATTTGAATAGTAATCATTCATTGCATCTATGACTGAATTAGGTTTTTGAGTCGTTGCAGCATTATCAAAGTATACCAACGGATAGCCATTGATTTCACGCTGCAAAATAGGGAAATCATCACGCATAATCTCATCCTCACTCGTCTATATTAGTGGATATAGCATCAATCAAAAATGCCTTTGTATGTTCATTTTTTATTTTTGCAAAACTACTGATTAAGAAACCTTCAACAATTTCTGTTTGAGCATCATCTTTGCTAAATCCTCTAGCCATCATATAGTGTATTTGTTCGGGGTCTACCGATGAACTCGCTGCTCCATGAGCTGCACTTACATCATCAGAAAGTACCTCGAGTTCAGGTATTGCTTCTGCTCTAGCTTTCTCAGATAATAGTAGATTTTTGAATACTTGGCCAGCATCGGATTGATCACAATTTTCTTCGATAACAAGTAGGCCAGTACCGATCGCATGACCTTTATCTGAACATGCAGATTTGACACTCAATGATGAATTGCTATGACCGCTGAGGTGATGAATTTCTATGTGATGGTCATCAATTCGACTATCTCTACAATTTACTGCTATATTTTGCATCAAGGTGGAATTGGTTCCTTTCAAGTAGGTTCGAATATCACTCTTGATTCTACTACCTCCCATGGATAATTCACCATATTCTAGGGTTGAATCACGGGCAATATCCCAATCTTCACAGCGTAGCATTGTGGTGTTTTCGCTCAAATCATTGACTATGGCAAATGACAAATTAACATTGCCATGTAAATTTCCTGTGATTGAAATTCCAAACCAGTTTGACTCACCTGACAAGCGAACACGAATACTTCCAGAGTTTTTTACTTCGAAATGGAAGTGGCAAGAATTCATTTCACCTTCACTGATTACTTGTATTTCTGAATTTGCATTTGAGTCATCTATTGTAATGTTGTGAATCTTACTATTTGATTCTAGTAAAAATGTTCTTGAAATATCGGTTTTTGAGATTTCAGTAATGTTTGTTTTAGCATCAACTAATTCCCCATTTAGCAATACGTTGGCAGAATTAATTTCCGGCATTGCATCTACTTGTGTTGGATGAACTTTACTCCATGGAGTATATCTCCAAAGGTGCTCAGACCTACTTGGAATTGGTAATTCTAGGTAACTCATCCAATGGCACCTTCCATCTCAAGTTCGAGTAATTTGTTTAGTTCAACTGCATATTCCATTGGTAGTTCTCTGGTAAATGGTTCGAAGAATCCATTGACAATAAGCCCCATGGCTTCTTCTTCACTAAATCCTCGACTCATGAGGTAGAATAATTGGTCTCCTGAAATTTTTGAAACACTGGCTTCATGTTCCAAGTCAGCAGAGGAGTTGCTTACTTCCATAGTTGGATAGGTGTCAGAGCGTGAATCAGCATCGAGCATTAAAGCATCACATACTACCTTTGAACGACATCCGTGGGCTTTAGGATTAACTTTCAAAAGTCCACGATATGAGGATCTACCACCGTTCTTTGAAATTGATTTTGATAGAATGTTAGAGGTGGTATTTGATGCTAAATGGTGAACCTTAGCACCAGCATCTTGGTGCTGTCCTTCGCCAGCATAAGCGACAGATATTATTTCTGCATGAGCGCCTTCTCCCTTGAGTATTACCGCTGGATACTTCATAGTCAATTTTGAGCCAATGTTACCATCAACCCATTCGACAACTGCATTCTTATGGGCAATACCTCGCTTAGTTACCAAGTTATACACATTAGCAGACCAGTTTTGCACAGTTGAGTAGCGTATCTTAGCACCATCCATAGCAATTAATTCAACAACAGCAGAATGTAGGGAGTCAGTAGAATAAGTTGGAGCAGTACAACCTTCAACATAGTGTATGCTACTACCTTCATCTGCAATAATCAGGGTTCTTTCGAATTGTCCCATGTTTTTGGCATTGATTCTAAAGTATGCTTGAACCGGCATTTCAACATGAACACCTTTTGGAACATAGATAAATGACCCACCACTCCACACTGCGGTATTCAACGCAGAGAATTTATTATCAGCATATGGCACAACAGTGCAAAAGTATTTCTTGACCAATTCAGGATATTCTTTCAGCCCAGAATCCATATCAAGGAAAATCACACCTTGCTCTTCGAGATCTTCTCTAATCGAATGATAGACTGCTTCTGACTCATATTGAGCGGTAACTCCACCTAACCACTTTTGCTCAGCTTCAGGAATTCCAAGTCGATCAAAAGTATTCTTAATGTCATCAGGAACATCATCCCAGTTCTTTTCGGTTTGTTCAGATGAACGCAAAAAGTATGTTACATTATCAAAGTCAATCGAATCAAGCATACTGCAGTTTCCCCAATTAGGCATTGGCCTGTCCATGAAGTGATGGTAGGCTTTAACCCTAATTTCAGTCATCCATTCCGGTTCATTTTTGAGTTCAGAAATATCTCTAACTACTTGCTCAGTCAAGCCTTTATCAAATCTAATAGTAGCATTTTCCGGATCGTGAAATCCATACTTGTAATCTCCTACTGCATTGTTTGCATCTTCACTCATAATTATGCCTCCAACCAATCATAGCCTCTTGCCTCTAATTCCAAGGCAAGTTCTGGTCCACCAGATTTGACAAATTTACCATCAATCATTGCATGAACAAAGTCAGGCTTAACAAGATCAAGAAGTCTTTGATAGTGGGTAATCAGTAATACGCCAATATTTTGTGCAGTTTCATTAATTCCCTTAGCAACAAGTCTCAATGCATCGATATCTAATCCGGAATCAGTTTCATCTAAGAGTGCAAGACGAGGCTTTAACAACATCATTTGTAACATTTCCAAGCGCTTTTTCTCGCCACCACTAAAACCATCATTTACATATCTTGATAGGAAACTGCGATCCATTTCTAATTTCTCCATCGCATTGTTTAATTCTTTACGAAATTCTCTTGCTTTGATATTTTCATCTCTAACATTATTGACGGATTTCTTCAAGAAATTGCCAACTTGAACTCCAGGTATTGATGGAGGATATTGGAAGGAAAGAAACATACCTGCTCTGGCTCGCTCAAACACATCATAATCTTCGATTGCTTTACCGAGGTAAAATATTTCACCACTGGTAATTTCATACGCAGGGTGCCCCATTAAAACGTGAGCAAGAGTAGATTTTCCTGAGCCATTACGACCCATAATGGCATGAATTTCACCAGTTTTGATTGCAAGATTGATTCCCTTGATAATCTCTTTACCGTCGACAGACACATGGAGTTCGCGTATGTCAAGTATCAAGTCAGACATTGTCCCACCAATTTATTCCATATGATTCTCCTTTATGAATGAGTGTAAAAAATTGCGGCGCAGTATTGCGTTTTTAGGTTGGCCTAAAAATAGCAAAAAGTCAAAAACCACAACGATTTACCAACATCATGACTGATGATGACCTCGTTGCAAAGTATGCAGCAGAGGCGAAGAAATCAATTGAAGAAGAGGCGCAAAAGCGCGTTGAGGAAGTCATTGATCCAATTTACGAGGCAAAACTCAGAGCGAATTCACTTTTTGTTATGTTGGATTCAGAGGATTTGGTGCCAGCACTATTGGCTAGGCTAGGCAGCGTTAGAGCAGCTCTTGATGGCCATGGCGGTGGAATAAAAGTAGATTCATACCAAAGTTTGTCAAATGAGGGTAGTCAATCTCTCGATTTTGTTTTGGATTTAACAGGGGCTTGTCTTTCTTGCGGTGCGGCTCCTGGAACCCTTGATGGGATTAAGGCTGATTTGGAATCAGATAAGGAAATCAGTAACGTAAGATTTTCAAGTAATTTGCTAGACACCTTTGATGAATTAGGCAGAGAATTTATTTTAGCTCACGGAAATGTTGAGTTTGTTTAATATCCTCGTAGATATTTTCCGATGGGATGATTTCAAATCACAATTGGTTTAGCAACGCACATGCCTGTGTGGTCCGACCAGCCTAGACCAGACCCTGAGGCTTGTCGCGAAAGCGATGAGGGGTTGTTCGAAGTTACAGTTCGTGATGGTCGAGCAAGATTGGGTAAGTTATACACCAAACATGGTGTACTGGAAACTCCGGCGTTATTACCAGTAATCAATCCAAATATTCGCACTATAGAGCCTAGAGAGATGTGGGATAGATATGGCATTGGTGCACTAATTACCAATTCATATATCATTTGGAAGCATGATAAATTAAAGGAAATCGCTACGACAAATGGTGTTCACGAATTACTAAATTATCCTGGGGTAATTATGACCGATTCTGGAACTTTTCAATCATATGTTTATGGCGATGTAGAAGTGGGAGTAGAGGAAATTGTTGAGTTTCAACGCTCGATTGGTGTTGATATTGCAACAATGTTAGATGTATTTTCCAGACCTGATATGAAACATTCAGAAGTTTCTGCAGCGGTTGAAGAAACATTAGAACGTTCACAGTTATCTGTAGATACGGCCCAAGATACAATGTTGAATGGACCTATTCAGGGTGGCTTATTTCCTGATTTGAGGAAGAAATCTGCTATGGAGATGAGTAAGTTTGATTTTTCGATACATCCAATAGGCGGAATTGTTCCAATTATGGAACAACAACGGTATCGAGAATACGCTAAAATAATGCTATCCACATTGCCATTTCTACCTTCAAATCGTCCAGTTCATATGTTTGGTTGCGGCCACCCAATGCTATTTCCAATGTCAATTGCCTTAGGAGCCGATTTATTTGATTCAGCAGCTTATGCATTATTTGCTCGTGATGGCAGGATTCTTACTCCTTGGGGTACTGAAAAACTGGAAGGATTGATTGAATGGCCAATAATTATGCCATGTATTAGTTCACACACTCCAGAAGAAGTAAGGAAGATGGACAAAGATGACAGAATGAAATTGCTGTCTAAATATAATCTTGAAATCACTCTTGCCGAATTATCTAGATGTCGCCAGGCGGTTAGAGATGGAGATATCTGGCGACTAGTTGAACAGAGAAGTCATCAACACCCTGCATTAAGGGATGCTTTTTTGTGGTTGACTACAAACCCAGCAACAGCAAAATATATCAAATTAAATCATGATGATATTCCACTAGATGAAATTACCTCGTCTCAAGATTTTTCCAACCAAGGTGGATGGGAAAGCGGTTGGAACTGGATCTTAGATGCACAGTTGACTCCTCGAAAAGGTGGCGAGCAATGGGCAGGTTCTGATACATTCAGCAGACCTCATATTACTGCGGCAAGAAATCTGTTGTTTGATCGTTGGCATCCAAGAAAATCAACTGAAATTGGTTCTGATTCAGTATTGATTTTTTACGGCCAATCTGGGCCATGGCGTGACAGATGTGATGCTGTTGTCGCAAAAATTTTGCAATATGTGCCAGGTTTGGAAATAATGATAAATACGCCAATCGGTTTAGTTCCATATAGTTTAGAAGACTTGAATCCTTTCTGTCATATTGAGGGTCCAGATTGGCTATGGAAAAACAAATTGGATATGGCGAAAATTGCTCAAGAACTAGATAATTTTGGTCTTGCTGGCAAGGCAATAATTCCTGTGGATTTGCGTAAGGATAATTTTGAGACATTAGTATTTGAAAAAATGAACAAGTTTGAATCATCTGTGAAAGCAGAGTTAGTTGATGGCCAAATTAAAATTTTAGACGAAGAATTGTTCAAACAAGGACATTTAAAATTAAATCGCCTTAAGGCTGCAGACAAGTTTTCTGTATTGTTCAACATAAATCACGAGGTCGCTCAAGAAATGTCACATTCGATGCAATTTGTGGTTAACAAATACGGGCGAATCAAGAATGTATTGTCTTCAAGTGGTCAACATCTGGCAAGTTTTAGGCTCGGTGATGGAGGATTATCACTAAATAATTCGGGTGCAATTGAATTGTTTGCTAGAAGAAGAAAGCAATTGCCCAAGACATTTTCTCAAACATCAATCGCTCCTTATGCAGGTGAAGGTTTGGCTGTTGTGGTAGTTGATGATGACGCTGAGCCATTTATTCGAAAAGGTCGCAATGTCTTCCATGGATTTGTTTTAGCATGTGATCCATGGTTAAGGCCAGGAGAAGCTTGCTTGATTTGTGATAAAGCAGGGAATTTGCTTGGTCACGGAGTCTCTGTCTCAACTGTTGAAGATTTAGCATCGATGAAAAAAGGTGTGGCAATCAAAACACGCGATGGGATAAAGGAAGATGCTTAAGCAGTTCAATTGAGCGTAGCATTCAAAGGTTGCCTGTTATCTCCTTTGTTTGGGTAAACCATGTCAGGTAATGAGTATATCATCGAAACGACTGATTTATCCAAGTCTTATGGCCCACATATGGCCCTAGAAAAATTGAATCTTAAAGTCAATAAAGGGGCAACAGGATTGCTTGGGCCTAATGGTGCAGGGAAATCCACCTTTCTCAAAACAATTCTCGGTTTGATCCAAGCGACTTCTGGTGATGGCACCGTACTTGGCCACGATATACGTACTGAAGGAGCAGCAATTCGTTCAAGAATTGGCTACATGCCTGAATATGATGCATTAAACCCTGATATGGAAGCCATCTACCAAGTGAAATATTCAGGTGAATTATTAGGTATGAATCCAGTTATTGCTATGGCAAGAGCCCATGAAGTACTGCAGTATGTGGGGCTTGGTGAACAAAGATATCGTAATATTGGCAGTTTTTCTACCGGAATGAAACAGGCTACTAAACTGGCATGCAGTATTATTCATGACCCTGAGTTGATTATTGCAGATGAGCCATCAAATGGTTTAGATTCAACTGCTCGAGAATTCATGATTTCAACCTTGCAAAACATGGTAAATAATGGCAACCGTTCTGTTATGATGGCATCACATCTAATGGATGATGTTGAGAGAGTATGTGACCATATGGTACTTTTGCATAAAGGAAAATTAGCCGCTCAAGGTAAAATAGAGGATTTGAAGGACATTGACCGGGAGATTGAAATTCATGTATGGGGTAATGCTTCCAAGTTAGAAGAAAAAATGACCTCAATCGGCTTAGAAGTTAGGCGAGAGGGTAGAATAATGCGTATTCTTCATGAAGACGAAGATACTACTTCGAAAATTTTGTCATGTGCTGCAGAAGTTGGTTCACAAATTCGTAGAATGCATGAATATGAAGCATCTCTTGAGGATTTATTCATAGTGATTATGGAAAATTTAGGCTATGAAGTCAAAACCAGTCAAGACCTTCTACGTAGTCCAGTTCAAGCAAGGCAAGTAGATGCACCAAGTCATATGGGGGGAGGCTCATGAGTGATCAGGAAGTTGATTTGGAATCCTCAACAGATGATTTGAGTTATTCTGAGAATGCTCCAGTTACAGGTCAAGGGCGTATGGATGCCGCATGGGGTTCAAGGGATGGAGATGAATCAGCAACAGCCCAAGTAAGTAGTAATAACGCTTCAGTTGGTTATGTTTTTGAGCAAATTTACAAGCCTTGGAATGGAACATTGAATCCACGTTGGATGAGGAATTGGGCCATCCTTAGACACCATGTGTTGGGGATTTTCCGTAAAGGGCATCGTCCATGGGGGCTACCGACTAAATTATTCATTGTACTCGTATTCATTGCATCTCTTGCTGATGTTGGACTGACTTTACTTTCTGCCTTAATTGGCAGTCCTGAATTACACACTATGTGGGGTGTAAATCGAGACAATCTATACGGTCATGTCCTCGGATTTTTCCCACGTAACATGTTGTATTATCCTATTCTTGCCGCGTTGTTGGTAGGAGGAATAATTTCAGAGGACAGATATCATGGGACATCGGCACTTTATTTTTCAAGACCGATCAGTAGATTTGACTATGTAGGAATGAAGTATATCTCCGTGGCAATGATTCAAGCATTTGTTGTATTGCTGACTTTGATGATATACTACTTCGTTGAAATTATTGCAATGGGACGTGGTTGGGCTTGGATTATTGACACCTTCCCATTGTTCTTAGCAGCCTTTATTGGCGGTATTTTGTTGATTATCACATACACAAGTATTGGTCTTGGATTGTCGAGTGTTTCTAAGGGGAAGTTCTTCCCTGGAATTGGTTTGGTGGCAATTGTATTAGGTAGCAAAACATTAGCGGTATTAGTATCAAATTTGTTCGAGCGAGACATTATGTATTTGCTCTCACCTTACGATTGTTTGGCTCATGTCGGTCAAGCTTTAGTTGGCACACAAACTACCTATGACCAATATTCGTGGACATGGTCATTTGCCTCATTAGTATTAATGAATGCATTTTTCCTCTACATATTATCATCAAGAGTAGCTTCAATGGAGGTGACAAGAGAATGATGCCGGATTTTCACCAAGAAGGAAAAGCCGAGACAACAGAGTGGCAACCTGAGCAACAAGCACCGGTTATTTTGCTAGAAAATGTCAGCAAAACATACGGTAAAATACACGCATTGAGCGGTATTACCCTCGCCTTAAGCGGTGGAGTTACCGGTATTCTTGGTTTGAATGGAGCAGGAAAATCAACCCTGTTCAAAATTCTAATGGGTAAATTGAAACCCAGTTCAGGACAAGTGAGATTGTTTGGTACTAACCCTTGGAAAAACCCTGCTCCATATTCAAGAGTGGGTTTTGTGCCAGAAGGCGAGAAAATGTATGATTGGATGACTGCTCATGATTTTATTTCCACATTTGCTAGATTAAATGGATTAACTCGTGATGAAGCTAAACTTGAGGCTGATAGAGTATTAGATTTCGTTGGGCTTTTAGATGTTGCACACAAGCAAATAGGCCGTTTCTCAAAGGGTATGCGTCAGCGGACTAAGATTGCCCATGCATTGGTTAATAACCCAGATTTGATTATTTTAGATGAGCCACTTCAAGGGTGTGATCCTTTGGCTAGAACTACAATAATGAATGTCATAAGAGAATTAGGTCGAATGGGTAGAACAGTTATTGTTAGCAGTCATATTTTGACAGAAATTGAACGTATTACCGAACAGATAGTCATTTTGCATCATGGAAGGTTACTTGCATTAGGAAATCTACACGCGATAAGAGAAAAAATGGATAACATTCCTCATAGAATCGATATTGGTTGTGAATCGCCCAAAGGTTTGGCGAAAAGTGTAATTGATATTGATTCAGTACACGGCATCATATTCCAACATCCAGAAAAATTAACTGTTCAGACACGAAATTTAGGAGACTTCCATAGTAATCTGCCAAAAACAATTATCGATAGTGGTCAAAAAGTCAATTCAATTGACAATCCAGATGATGATTTGGCATCAATTCTTGGCTATTTAACTGGTGGAGGTGGATACTGATGGCTGACAAGACCAACACAATTTTTCGTGCTTTAGACCGTAAGGCATCAGCAATTACAGAATTTACCATGCGACAATATCGTACAAAGATTTCAACTTGGGTTGTATTGATTACTGGGTTAGTAGTAATCAGCTTGCTAATGTTGTTCTATGTTGATGCAATGCAACGAGATTTCGAAGCGATTGATAATGATGGAGATTCAGTAGATTCAGATGGTGATTTGTATCCCGATGGCCAAGAAAGAGCCCTTGGAACTAGTCCATTTAATGAGCTTGACCATCCTGGAAATTTTGTTCCACCAATTCCTCCTGACGACCCTGAAAAATGGATAAATGAGGATGACTTTGATTGGGATGAATCGCCGACTGGGACTCGGTCAGTTAGTGTTGGGTATGACGATGATGGAGATTGTCGAGCAGAAGATAGAACCCAATCACAAAAAGATACCAATGACAACGGAATTGAGTGTGACATTGAATTATCACTCTCACTAACTGGGAACTTTAGATATGATGCAGATAACTATGTTGATGAAGATCCAGATGATGAAGCATATGCTAAGGAAGCATTACATCGAGCATCTATATTGGGTATTGGGAAACTTGGTTTTGTGTTCATAATTAGCATTTTTATCCCCTTATTCATGGCTACCGGATTGATTAGAGATGAAATGACATCTGGAACTATGCATTATATTCTTACCAAACCAATTGCAAGAACTGAAGTTTTCTTTTACCGAATAATCGGTTATCTTGGAATAATTTGGCCATATCTAATTATTTTGACCTTAATTTCAGCCATTGTAACAGGTTTTGCAGGTCCAGGGGATTCATTATTCCGATTTTCTGAATTTGGTATTTGGTTAGCAATTTTGTTTGCTGCAATGATGGCGACATTAGTCTATGGTATGCTATTTTGTTTCTTAGGCGTAATGTGGCGTTATGGGATAATTTTAGCGATTCCATTTGCTGCATGGGAGTTAGGTATGGCCTTACTCTCAATGGGTGTTCCAGAATCACCGATTTTGCGATTTTCAGTTATTGGGTGGGCATTGATAATCGTAGATTCTGCAAGCATGATTGTGTGGCCAGACATGGCACTTCTAATCAATTCTGGATTCTCTGTTGAAGGTGGCGATTCATTTGGTTTTGAGCGTGAGGAGTTAATCGGTTCAGAACCACTTCAATATTTCTTTGCAACACCTGGATTAGGTGATATGAGTCCATTTTTATCGATGATTATTGCAACTGTAGTTTTACTTATTCAAGCCACTGCATTATTATTCCTTGGTGGTGCAATATTCAAAGGGAAGGAAATTGAATGATTGAATCCATGGATAAATTCGCTGGAGATTTATCCAGAATGTGGAAGTTGCAAGAGCGACCACCGTTGCACCATTTGACTTGGGATTGGTGGTGGTGGCTATTGATGCTAGATGATGATCAAGGTAATCCAAGCGGTAAACAATTGATGGTTTTGTGGTCAACCAAAGATAATCCTAAAGTCATGGTCAGTGGGACTGAGTGGACTCCTAAAGGTAGACCAGGATTCGATGAAAACGGGGGCATTTCACTTGATGGGATGGTATGTGCTTGGTGGTTTGATGGCAAAAGGATGTATGAACCATATATCAAGAAAAAATGTCGTATGATAGTTGTCGATGATCAACACCCATCTTGGCCAAAGAAATCATCAAATTCAGGTGAAGGAGGCGGCGCAGTTGTTCCATTAACCGATGAAGATATGTCAATGGGACTAAAGAGTGATTTGAGTGAATTTTGGCTAAATTTACACACTAATGAATTTCCTCAAGATGCTAATGTTCCAAAGAAAATGGAATTCAAATTGACACCATGGAATAATGCTATGTCAACCGCAAGACATGCTACAGCAACCTATGCTATGGATATGGGCTATGATATTTTGCGGCTTCATGGTTGTAAGGTGTCAGGGGTTCTCGATGATGAAGCGATTAAAGGCACTGCATACTTTCAGAAAGTCTGCGTTCAAGCTCCTTCTGTGCCTTGGTATTGGGGCATGTTACACCTTAGCGATGGCTCTTACATAGACTGGTTTCTGCCTCATTTGAGCATGACTATAACTTCAAGAGATAATCAACCATGGAAGAAACGTGATTTAGGTCATATGAGTTTGTCTCAGGGTGGTCTATTTCATGATGTTATTTCTGGTGAAAGTATTCCTTTCAAGAATGTTAGAGTTGAAAAATACGCTAGCGATTCTGTTGAAGGAGAGCATGGAGCTACTCCGGGCAGTAATCTACCAGGATTCAAAATTGAAATGTGGACAGAAACGATTCGAATAAATATCGATGTTGAAGCAATTGATAGAGCACACTGGGCTTTTGAACAACCAACAATTGGTGGTCTAGTATCTAATTTCACATATAACGAATACCCGCTTCGAGTAAAATCATTATCAATAAATGATGGCAAGGGAACTCGTAATCTTAGCGATTATGATTGGGCTAGAGGTAATGCTGAACATTCATGGGGTATTTTACATTGAATCCTAACGCTTGAGGGCAACATTCATTTGGGATAAGGCACTAAAGATATAATAGAGGGACTATCATGACCGACGAAGAAACTACTCAAGATGTGAAAGCAAGCGAGGAATTGGAGTCTAAGAATGCTGAAAACTTAGCAAATAAATTCCGCTTGATTGCAGGTGAAGAAATTCACATGACAAAGAAGCCAAGTATTTTTGCATTTGTTGGAATGTATGGCTTAGGTATTCTTGTTTTAGGGCTACATTTTATGTTTGGAAGAGCCGAT
>DUKP01000140.1:4410-10647 GCA_013329295.1 Candidatus Poseidoniaceae archaeon | reverse complement strand
TAGAAAATGTACCGATTTCTACTGTAAAATCCGCTGATTCAATTGCTAAGACGGAACAAACAGTATCTGTGCCTTTACCAGGCAAATCTACACCAATCAAGGAGGAGCCTGTTGAAGAAATTCAAAAGGCAGTAGTTGAGGCTAAAATTACTGATAGAAAGGCAGCTAAAGTCACTGACAATGCCTTTGAAGGGGCATTTGGTATGGCTCAGTCAGGTTTGGAAGATGTAGTTGAAACAGTTGAAAAAACGGAGACAAATGAGGCCGATGTTGTTGCTGAAGAGTCAATTGAGGAACAAACTGAAAAAATCTCCAATCTTCAAGAAGAAAATACTACAGAGGAACCATTTGTTAGTGCAGCAGAGATGTTTATTCAGTCCGATAAAGATGATGATGGAACATTATCTGTCGAGGAATTAGCTGATGCTACTGGATTATCTATTGAGGAATCTAAAGAATTGCATAAAGAAGCAGATAAAGATGATGATGGTAAGATGTCATTATCTGAATTTGTTGCTTCACCAGTAGTAGAAAAAGTAGCTGCTAATCTACCAAGACCAGTTGCTCCAGTTAGAAAACCAGTAAATCGAGCAGAACCAAAACCAAATCAGCAGCAGAATACACCACCACAAAATCTTGCACCTCAACCAGTTGTTAGTTCGCAACCTATCAATCAAGCACCTCCTCAAATGCCACAACAACCGATGTGGAATCAACCGGTACAGCCGACAATTCGCTCAGGTGTAAACTGTCGAGGTTGTGGAATTGGTATTGACCCATTTTGGCGTTTTTGTCCAGTTTGTGGTAGTCAGAATCTAAACTAATCAATTTCTAAAATGAATTCTCCGTCTTGTAGAATTTGTGAATCATCTAACCAAACACTAGGTTTTGTTAATACTCCTGGAATATGTATTCCAACAGCTGATGAGCCGCCAAGAGCAGTATTATCACCGATTGAGAAATAACAAGTGCCTAGACGTTTTTCATCTTCAAGCACATTACCACCCATTCTAGCTTGGTCATTCATCCCAAAGCCGAACTCAGCAATAGTCCAAACACTTTCTCGATCTTTTGAGCGCAATTTTTTCGCAACTTCTCCAAATTCTTGCCGAATATTTGCTGCTATTTGGCCACCTTTAACATCGACAACCATACCATTTTCGATTTGCAATTCTATCTTTTCATCCAATAATGTTGAGTCCCAAGAACCATCAATAATCAAAATTCCATTCATGGTGCCTTCACGCGGCATGATAAATGCCTTGCCAGCCGGAAGATTAGTCAGCATTCTAGGACGATTACAAATACCGTTATCATCTAATTTCCATTCTCGCCAATTGACCTCAAAGGTAATATCAGTGCCTTGCTTTGATTTTACATTAACAATTCTTCTTCGACGGAAATGAGGGCCAAGATTACTGATTCGTTTTTTGATTTTATTAAAATCTGCAGCCATTCCACCATGGGTAAACATCTCATTGGTAATCCCTGGCATTGTCGCAACTCTAGCACCATCTCTGAGCGCTTGCCTAATGGCTCTAGTGTGAGTTAGAGAATACTTGGTTGGAGCCAAAACAACTTGTTGTTGACGCATCAAATTTGCCACGGGCGCCGGTGGTTCTTCTCCATGATGCTTTGCTTTGGGCATTACAATCAACAAAACACGTTCTGATTTATTGATAGTCGCTTCATGGAGTACTTTACCAATTTCTCCAGTAGTTGGGTCGCATACAATTAGAACATTTTCACCACGTCTAATATCCATACATGTTTCGACAACCATTTTTGCTGATGCAGATAGTAATTCCTCTATTGATTCATCATTAGTCGGTTCCTGAACGGTCTTTTCTTTGTCATTAGAACCGATGACTGAATCAACAATTTCATTTAGGTCCTCATCAGGTTCTTTGCGAGTCTCCTCAGGATTATCCTGCTTTTTCCTCGCCATGATTAACTGCATATCTCTTGAGGTCTTGAATGTGTGTGCTACATTACAAGATTTCAGGTGATAGGTTACCTTATTGAGGGTGTGATAAATCAGGTAGTCATGGCGAGTTATGAGTTGTTTATAGAGCGAGTAAAAGATATTCATAAGATAGGTGCAATACAGGGTCATTTAGGTTGGGATCAAGAAACCATAATGCCTGCTAAAGGAAGTAAAGCAAGATCAGAAATAATGTCTTGGCTAGCTAAAGAGCAACATGAAAGGGTAACCAATGAAAAATTTGCTGAGATGATTATTGAATTAGAGGCAGATACAACGCTTACAGATGACCAACGCGCCAATGTTAGAGAAGTAAGGAGGCGCTACGATAAAGCAGTAAAATTACCATCGGATTTTGTCGCAGAATTCGCATTAGCAAGGTCACAAGCATTGGTTGCTTGGCAAGAAGCAAGAGCAGAATCAGATTTTGCAAAGTTCAAACCTCATCTTGGCAAATTGATTTCCATGACCAATCAAAAGATAGATTTCTATGGCGTAGAAACAACTCGTTACGATGTTTTGCTTGATGAATTCGAATTTGGAATGAAAGTTAGCGATTATGACCCATTATTCGATGGATTAAAGAGCAAATTAGTGCCATTATTACAGCAAATTATGGAAGCAAAAAAGTCTAATCCAGACCCTAAACTTCCAGAAGACATGACTTTTCCAATAGACGCCCAAACAGAATTTTGCAAGTTGGTATCTAGTGCAACTGGTTTTGATTTTGAAGCAGGGAGAATGGATGCATCCACTCATCCCTTTTCGGCAGGATTATGGCCAGGAGATACTAGATTCACTACAAGATTTGATGAGAAAGATCCGTTTTCATGTCTTTATGCAGTAATGCATGAAACGGGTCATGCATTATACGAGCAAGGACTTGATTCCAATCATTCATTTACTCCTAGAGGGGATGCAGTTTCATTAGGAGTTCACGAATCTCAAAGTAGATTTTGGGAAAATCAAATCGGTCGAACTCCGGCTTTTTGGAAAGTTGTCCTCCCATGGTTCAAAGAACACTTCCCTGAATCGCCAAATTGGAGTCCGCAGGAATTGAATAGAATTGCTAATTGTGTGGAACCAGGCTTTATCAGAGTAGAAGCCGATGAGGTGACTTACAATCTTCACATCATGCTGAGGTATGAATTAGAAAAGAAAATTTTCAATGAAAATCTTTCAGTTGACGATCTTCCAAATACTTGGAATGAGATGTTCGAAGACTGGTTTGGAATAGAAGTTCCAGAGGATAGACTTGGTTGTTTACAAGATATACATTGGTCGATGGCAGCTTTCGGTTATTTCCCAACTTATACTCTTGGCAATCTATATGCAGCACAATTGTTGGAGGCAATGGAAGATGAACTTGGCGACATTGATAATATCATAGAAAGTGGAGAATGGCAGCCTATGTTGGATTGGTTAAGGTCAAAAATCCACTTACAAGGAAGTAAATGGACTCCTAGTGAATTGATTGAAAATGCTACAGGTGCGCCACCAACTCCACAACCTTTCATCACTTATGTTGAAAGGAAATATGGAGAATTATACAACTTGTAAAATTATTCTTCAGAATCTTTTCCAGTTGTCATTGCAACCAAACTGTCAAGTCTAGCGGTCAAATCGTTAATCGCATCCATCAAATCATTAGTTCTATCATCTTCGTGGTCAGAACCAAATGAAATACCAAGCAAAGTGATCATACCACCGGCTAACATGGTTAAAGCTGGCCAATAGACGTCAGATGCAGTCATACTTCCATCTGCTTCAATTCCACCCCAAAATGCACCCAAAATAAATACTACAAATCCAATTATTATCTGCTGATAGCCACTGCCAAAGGTCTCTTCTAAACTACTCATGAAACTTCTCCTCGAATATGAATCAGTGGAATAGTATTTATTTTTATTTCAAAAATACGGTTTTTTAGCCTATTTGGGCTATTTCCAAGGTTCCATCAATAGTGGTTTTCCAACCGAACCGGGTTCAACCAGAAGCCGACCTTTTTGACCAGTGCCAGGAGATCTTTCAAACACAGGAACACCTTCTACAACAGTAAGTACAGGCCATCCAGTTAATTCTCGACCTCTAAATGGATTCCATCCCACTCTTGCCCAAGAGTTTTCATCTTCAACAACTGCGCTATGATTCATATCAACTAGAACAACATCTCCATCATAACCTGTTTCTAGTTTACCTTTGCCGACCATTCGGTAGCAATCAGCAACATTGGTGGACATCCATCGAACAACATCTTCAATTGAACACTTGCCATGATTCACATAATTTAGCATAACAGCAAGAGATGTTTCTACACCTGGCATTCCGCTTGGAGCATTGGGGAAGCCTTTGGCTTTGGCTTCCAGTGTATGTGGAGCATGGTCAGTAGCGATACATTGGATGGTTCCATCAACTAATCTTGACCAAAGTATCTCTCTATCAGCAGCATACCTAATCGGAGGGTTCATTTGTAATCTTACTCCTTGTTCATCAACATCAGTTTCATCAAAAGTCAAGTGTTGTGGCAAAACTTCTGTGGTAATTATTGGATGACCTTCTGCTTGAGAAGGAAGTGTACAATGGTCTGCTAAGTAATCGGCTTCGATTCCCGAAGTAAGGTGCAAGATGTGTAATCTATGGCCGGTTTTATGTGCCAACTCAACAGATAGTTTAGTTGCTAGCAATGCTGTAATGTCATCTCTATAATAAGCATGTGCGGCTACATCAGTTCGTCCTTCAACCAATTTTCTTCGTTCATTCATTCTATCTTCATCTTCTGCATGGACCGCAATTAAGCCGGCGGTTTCAGTGAAGATTCTTTCTAATGCAGATTTATCGGAAACCAACAAGGTTCCAGTAGAAACACCCATGAAAATTTTGATACCACAGATTCCTGGAATCGCAATAGGGTTTTCCCTAGTCCCTACCGCCTCCTGTAAATCTTCTACATTATCTTCAGTAGCACCAATAAAAAATCCGTAATTACTAACACACTTTGCGGCTGCAGTATCGAGTTTCCCCTGCATTCCTTCAAGAGTAGTAATCGATGGAACATTGTTTGGCATATCCAAGAAAGAAGTAATTCCACCACTTACTCCAGCAGCCGAACCGCTGCCTAAGTCTTCTTTTTCTGGTTGTCCAGGGTCTCTAAAGTGAACCTGTGGGTCGATACAACCAGGTAGCAAATGCAATCCAGTGCCATCGACTAGCAATTCATTCTCTAAATTCTCTAAAGTTCCGGAATCACCAATTTCTGCAATGATTCCATCAGTAATCCGCAAATCTCCAGTTTTAGTAGCATTAGGCAAGACCATAGTTGCTCCGCTGATTAGTAAATTACCACTATTATCCATCTTATCAAGCCACTCTAAATCAACTCAATGAATGAACTTTGAGGTTATTTTCGACGACTTGCATTTTTGGGTCTAAACGCATTACATACTGAATCATTCATATCGATATATGGCCCACCAAGTAGATCTACACAATATGGTACTGCTTGCCATATTTCGTCAATTGTTTCACGAATGGCTTTTGGACGTCCTGGTAAGTTGAAGATTAAACATGAACCTCTAGTTCCCCCAACTTGCCTCGAGAGTATAGCAGTGGGCACATATTGTAGTGAAACAGCTCGCATTTGTTCACCAAAACCATCTAGAATTCTTTCACAAACTGCGATAGTTGCTTCTGGAGTGACATCACGAGCAGCAGGCCCCGTTCCTCCAGTTGTTACGATAACCGAACAACCAATTTCATCAGATAATCGTATTAATTCAGATTTGATTTGCACTATGTCATCTGCAGTACAGGAATAGTGAACATTTACAGGGCTTGCAATTGCTTCTTTGAGGAATTCAAGAATTGCCGGTCCTCCTTCGTCTTCATACTCTCCACGACTTGCCCTATCACTAACAGTTAGAATCCCTATGTGAACCAAGTCTCCACAATTGTCAGCATTACCATCAAGGCTGGTTAGAGTGTTCAAGCAACTCACCTATTCAGTGCTCACCATATTTTGCAACTACATCTGCATGGAAGTTATCTAACATGGTATCTTCGAATAGTTCGGTTTGTCTGCGAACTTTAGTTGAGCGAATATGGAGGAAGGCTGCACCGACAAATACGATGATCATTAGAGGAATTACTGCTTCTAACTTATATTGGTGCATAAATTTGACAATTCCTTCTGCCGTATATGCCCAAGTAATTGACGCTGCTGCACCACCTATGAAAGTGGCCGCCAAAACTCTAGT
>DUKP01000140.1:0-4025 GCA_013329295.1 Candidatus Poseidoniaceae archaeon | reverse complement strand
GCCATGAAAGGAATCCATACGAATACTATTAGACCCCAGAATCCCCACTTGTTGATCATTTCTCGCTTTTCATTAGCCATATATTCCACAGTTGACAGTGTATTGCCAATAAAATTAGTCTGTAGCATTCTTCCACCAAGGCCGTCTTGCTTGGCAACAGCAACAATCCTGTCATCATTTTTGTTAGCACTTTCAACTCTACCAGCACCTGAACGGTCAGCTAATGTAGAAACTTGATTTCTCGCCTTGACGATTAATTCTTGACTACCCAGTAAGTCCTGATTTCTTTCAGAGATGTAGCGGTATAATTCTACTTCAACCTCATCTGTAGTCTTCTTGAATCTAAAGAATGCAAATCGTTGAGTAGGTTTGTAGATTACTGATACGAAAATAACGCGGTCATCACTTGTGACTACAGCACCTTCCATTCTTACATCACTACGTCGAGTAAAGAATAAATCAAGACTGTCTCTTACTTCATCCTCTACTCTTGATAGAGTGTGAAGTTCTGAGAAGAAACTGGCATAGTCTTGTTCATCCTCAACATCTGCTCCTTCGGCACCAGTTCCGATTCCTACTCCGCTTTCAAAGTCAATTGCTTGGTTTACACCAATGGTTTTGACAGTTAACTGAACCGGTTTGAACACTCGGAAAATTGCAAACTCATCAAGAATTTCTCGAAGAATCTCTGCTCTGATGTCTTTGCTATCTGATAATGTACCATCTGTATTTTTGTATGGCACCATTATATCTATCGATAATTCTCTCGATTCGAGTTTGTATAGTTCCCAATCGACGTCGATATGCAGTCGTTTTGAGGTTTTACCGATGATATCTTCGACAACTCTAGCGATGTGACTCCTTGAAAGAATATCGTCAGTTTCTTGATGGTATATTTTGTACATTACAGGGTAAATAATCAACAGTGTTACTGCAGAAAGTGAAAGAGAGATGAAAGCCATCCACCAAGCAGGAATCCCAGCAGTTCCACCGGTCAGCATTGCAGTTTCACGACCGCCACCCAACTCAGCAGCCATCAACAGATAACCCCAATCGCCAAGGTCTTTTGTTGTCCAGCAGGTTCTTGGTCCTGGTTCGGTAATTCTTACTTCTCTATGAGAGTCAGAATCAACAAAAGGTAGGAAAGTGAAAAATCCTCCACTATTGATTTCTAGTTCAAAGTCGATTTCCTTAGTTAGAGGTTCACTCCAATCCTCCACTAACGAGGCATTGACAATATCACTACTTTGATTGTAGATGTTGATGGTGAATTTTATCCTATATTCTCCCACTGCCAATTCATCAAATGGTGCTTGCATCGAGCTTTTCCCATTCGAAACTGGAACGATTGTTTCCTCGGATGAAACAACACTCCAAGAATTAGAGTTAGATTCCAATATGCTATAATTCATTAATGCAAATCCATCAGGTAGATTTCTGCCTGATAAGTCAAAGTATTCATTATCATTTTCTGGGAAAATTAGTATCCAAGGATTATTTTCAATGTTTAAGCACTCCTCACCAGTATCAAGGAAAGTTTCTGAGGCTTTATGATCTAAAGTAGTTGATGAACCAAAGATTCCACTTGACATTCCAACCAATAGTGCAGCGAAAAGAATCCCATAGCCCAGTCCAGCGAATAAAACATAATCTTCCTTATTGGTCAAGAATCTTCGCTTGCTGGTTTTCGTCTTTCTACGGCGGATTTCTTCGAGTTCTTTAGTGATTTTATCTCGAGCTTTTTGCTCGACATCAACCTCTTCCAAGGGCTCGTCAACCTGCTCGATATCCTCGCCCATGACAGGCATAAGTAAAACTACCAAATTAATGCATTGATTATAAATTATGTAAAATAATTGATAATGTTAACAATCAATGGAAATTTCAACAATTGGTGGGTAGGGCCGGACTTGAACCGGCGACCTCAGCATCTTCAGTGCTGCGCTCTCCCAACTAAGCTACCTACCCGCAAGTACTTGCGACATGATTTGACATTTGAATTCTTCCAATGATGCCAATTTTAATTTATACCATCAAGGATTGCTGCTTGGACTTCAAACAATGCATCAAGTCCAGCATCTGCTTGTGCAATTAAAGCAAATAGTTCCTCGCCTGAGAAAGTAGATTCTTCTCCTGTACCTTGTAATTCAACATACTTGCCATCACTAGTTTTCACCACATTCATGTCTACATCTGCATTTGAATCTAAAACATAATCAAGATCAAGATAAACTTCTCCATCAATCAATCCAACCGAGATTGCTGCTAAGTCATGAGGGATAACTCGATTTTCATGAGCTAGTTTTTCAGCATCAGACAATTCTGGCGCTTCCCAGCCTGATTTACGTTCCTCATCAGTTGGCCTATTTTCAATTGGCAAACATTGTCCATTTGCAATCAATCTTCTAACAGCCAATCTAAGTGCTAAATTTGCTGCTGTAATCGATGCACATCTGGTGCCGCCATCGGCATTTAGAATATCACAATCTACGTTTAATGCAACTGGCCCTAATTGTTCTAAATCAACAGCAGCACGTAGAGATCTAGCGATTAAGCGCTCAATCTCTTGTGTTCTGCCTTTAGCCCCGCGTCGCTCTCTTCTAAATCTTGAATCAGTTGAACCAGGTAAAAGTGAATATTCAGCGTGAACCCATCCTTTGGTAGAATCTCTTGGGAACCATCCTGGAAGTCTGGCTTCTTTTGTACAACATGCTAATACTACGGTGTCACCTTGTCGATAAAGGATAGATGCCAAGGCATTTGAAGTGAAATCTATCTCTACTTCAACATGTCTCATTTGGTCAGCTGTTCGGGTAGTCTCAAACTCGGTCTTGAACTTCGCCATGCTTCGCCCAAGACTCTTCTTTCATCAAATCTTCTCAAGAAAGCGACTAAATTAGAATGAGTAAATTGAAATTAAGGTTCTCGTTGGGATGGTTATGAGCCAGCATAGAGTCGTGATATGTGGTGTAGCAAGGACTCCAATTGGTAGTTTCATGGGTACATTATCGTCAATGACAGCGGTAGAACTTGGTGTTGCAACTGTTAAGGAACTTTGCGATAGGGTCGGAATCGATGCTGCAAGTGGAATCGTTGATGAGATTCTATTCGGACAAGTTCTTCAAGCAGGTTGTGGACAAAATCCTGCTAGACAAGTTGCATTAGGAGCAGGATTGCCAGTTTCTACAGCTGCTACTACAATCAACAAGGTATGTGGCAGTTCTTTAGAGGCAGCAATGATGGCAGCAAATAGCATCATCGCTGGTAAATCAAAGGTAGTAATTGCCGGTGGAATGGAAAGTATGTCTAATGCGCCACAATTATTGATAGGTCAGAGAAAAGGCAAGAAGATGGGTGATTCAAAACTTATTGATTCGATGATCCATGATGGTTTGTGGGATGTATACAATGATATTCACATGGGCAATACAGGTGAAACTATAGCGGAAGAATCTGGAATTAGTAGAATTGATTCTGATGAGTTTGCTATTCGAAGTCATCAAAGAGCTGCAGAAGCATGGCATCAAGGTTGGTTTGATTGGGAAACCTTCACTGTGAATGTTCCTCAAAGGAAGGGAGATGATGTTCAGTTCAGTAAGGATGAAGGAATTAAACCAAATTCTAATCTTCAAACATTGTCAAATCTACGCCCTGTTTTTAACAATCAAGGACAAGTCACAGCAGGAAATGCTAGCACTCTAAATGATGGTGCTAGTGCAGTATTAATCACAAGCGAATCAAATGCTGTCGAGAATGGATGGGATATAATTGCTTATATTGACGATTATTGCACCAGTGGTGTTGAGCCTCACAGAGTAATGAGTGCGCCAATTCCTGCAATTAAGACTCTACTTGAGCGCAATTCACTTGAGGTATTAGATGTCGATATTTACGAGCACAATGAAGCGTTTGCTTCAGCATCATGTGCTATAGCAAAAGAACTAGCAATTCCACATGATAGATTCAATCTAAATGGTGGTGCAATTTCACTCGGTCATCCACTGGGTAGTAGTGGCACTAGATGT
>DUKP01000213.1:3911-12000 GCA_013329295.1 Candidatus Poseidoniaceae archaeon | reverse complement strand
TTTGACCAAATTTTTGTTGGCTTTCGCTCGCCATAGGCCTGTAGCTAAATTTCCTGCATATTGAGAATCGGTGTATATTATCGCGTCTTGTTCACTTCCATCGATTATTAGCCAACGTAATGCCATTGCAAATGCGGTCAATTCTGCGGTATTGTTTGAACCGACTTCAGCGCCAAGGAATTCATTATCGTCAGGATTACAAATTACAAATCCCCAAGATTCTTCAAGAATTTCGCCACTTCCCTTGCCAAGGCCATTATCCCCGACAACAATTGCCATTCCCCATGCTGCAGGAGTCTCTGCGGTGACATTTTGATTTTCTAAGCAAGAGCCATCTATGTACAATGCGATATGACCATCGCTGGAAGACAAAACTCTCACTCGCCAATTTCAGTTTTATATGCGGCAGAGTCCATTAGGCTGGAAATTTGTTCCGGGTTATTTACTGTCATCTTAATTATCCAACCATCACCATAAGGACTGGTATTCATTAGTTCTGGAGCATCTTCTAACTCTTCATTGACTTCAGTTATCTCACCAGCAAGAGGGGCGAAAATAGGTGATGCAGATTTTACCGATTCAACAACAGCAAATTCTCCCATGTCTTCAACGACCATGCCGGTTTCAGGGAGTTCAATGTATACGATATCGGTTAGTGCATTCTGCGCATGGTCAGTAATCCCGATAGTTACCGTGTTACCTTCAACTCTAAGCCATTCGTGTTCTTTAGTATAGTACAAACCTTCTGGGACCTCACTCATAATATCGCCTTATGTCGTGGAGAGATAGAAGATTCTTGAATATTCGCAACGGAATCACTCTTGTTCTGAATCGATTTCATCAGTCAAAACCTTACTTTCTAACTCTGCCCAAGCGTTACCGACTCGGTTTTCATGACTAAGCTGATTTATGTCTTGGTCAACTCTTTGTTTGAGTTCTGCTACAGTTTCATTGGGAAAAAGAGTAGAAAGAAATGAGGTTTCATAACTCACCAGTTTTGCCATCATTAAGCAAATTATGCCAATTAACAAAAATAGGTGGCCGAATCCAATTTCAGTTACCACCATTCTCTCTTCAATTATGGCAAAGCCACAAATTAGTATCAACCCAAAACCTGTTCCAAGTAGGATTAGTTTTGCTGCCTTACTTGGCTGGTCCATGTTATCGCCCAATAGTATCCAAGTGATGAATTAAACGGCTATCAATAGGTTTCTCTCATCAATTTGTGAATCTTATAAGGCAGTAATGCACGATTGACAGGAGTAACTTCTAGGATCCGACCATCATCTCTTCTTCTAATGTCTTGTAATAGAGGGTGTCTACTCTTTTTATGCAGAGTCAATAAAGTTGGTTTATCAATTTCCAAAGCACCTCTAACACAATTTACGAACATTTCACTTTCGACAGTGAATTTACCAATTTCATCAATCACCAAAACTTCGCTCTCATTCTTGGCATATTCAATTGCTGGAATGGCGACCCGTTCTAAGGCTTCTAAATCTAATCCATAGCCCAAGACTCGAAGCCTTGAATCAAATTCTTTGTGAGCAATAACTCCCTCCTCTCCAGTGATGAGATCTATTACTTTGTAGCCTAATCTTTCTCCACCTTCGATTATTGGCTCAGTTCGCATACCAGCGATAATTGGCTTGTCACTCAGGTTTCCTCGGAGTTTGATTTCATGAGTTCTTTCTTCGACTAGCATTTGTAGGACCTTTTCCATAACAGCGGATTTACCACTTCTTGGCAGTCCAGTAATCCCAATCTTTGGATGAATTCCCATCTATTTCACCGAGGCTCTTTTGTCATCGAGTCACTTATCAGTAATAAATAATCGTGTTACCCTAGGATGAGAGAATGGATTTGTAATAGAGTAAAAAACCGCCCAAAAATGCCTAAAATGCAAACAAAATTACCACATTAAGGGAAAATAGCAATTTATTGAAAAAAAGTTGCGGAGCTATTGTAGACTTCCCAATACTCTTCCACCCACTGATAAATCTGAGAGATCTTTTCTGTTTTGATTCCAGCAATTTTTGCTATTTTTTTAATTGCTCGAATTTCTTTTTTATCATAATCTCCATCACAGGCTGAGACTAAAACAGCATCTCTTAATGCTAATTGTTGACCGACTTCAGATAAAATTTCCATGCATTTTTCTATTTCGATAGGATGAGTTAGAGTATTTCTAACATCAACTCTCATTTCGGGATGAAGCATAGACTTGCCCATTATTGCTTCAATCATTATCAGTTCTTCTTGAACCAATTCTCCATCAATAGAAGCAACTGTAACCATTAGTTGTGCATGAGCTAATCGCTCTTCAATGGTCAATTCATTAACCATATCTGGAAACAAAGGTTTCACTCCGCTAGATCATTCAAAATGTCATAGCCTGATTGCATCCAATTATATCCTTCAACAGTCCACTTCAATAATCGTTCTAAAGCCCCATCAGGCAATCCGAGATGAGCGATAATTTCAGTTAAAACTTCTTTTTCATCATCATCGACAGTACCATCAGCAGCAGCCATCAAAACAGCATCTCTTAATGCTAGACGGCCAGCTTCATCGCTCAATCCTGCTAAGCATTCATCCAGTGGAGGAGGTGCTTTCAGGGCTTGGCGGATCAATTCACGTTGATTAGGAGATAATAAGGCAGTACCAAGACGTTGCTCAAACATAGCCATTTCGTCCACAGTAAGTTCATTATCAATTCTAGCAATGAATGCCAATAATCTAGCATAAGAGAATCTTTCTTCACGTGATAACTTGTGAATTGTGTCGGGCAGCATGGTAGTCCGTGTCACTCATTAGCCAATAACTTCTCGCATGAATATAATTGAATAATTCGATTTTGAGTAAGGTTATAATTTGCCGAGTCAATCATCGTATTCAAAGACAAACCATCGCATACTTGCCCAAGTAAACAATCCCCAAATCAGCATGTTGATGACAAAAATCATACGAATAAATAAATCTAAATTTGAAACTAGATACTCATAAGAAAGTGTTGATAATATTCCACCTACGGCGTAAACTGCAAATGCACCAAGCATTGTGGTTTTGATATCCTTTCTTCCATCAAACGTAAAGTATCGATGAGTAAAGTGGGCAATTGTACATGAAATCACCCATGCAGCAGCCCATACGCCAGTTTCAGATAATAACTCTAGAGCAGGAGAAAGACGTAACACTTCCCAAAATATCCAAAATAATAGTGTGTTAATTGCTCCTGCTGATGCGAAGCGCCTAATTGTGCCTCTTGGAGCGAGTTGAGAAACCAATATTTTGTCCACTCAATCACCACTTGGACCATTAGTCATCATTGGTAATAACGTCACTAGGCTTACCAGTAGGAATTGTTCGTAATTTTTCATTGTCATTTTGAATTGCCTCTAATAATTCATATTTGCAAGATAAAGATTCTGCAAGTATAGCTAATGCTTGTGAATCTTTAGGTAAACACTTACCGCCAAAACCTCGATTCAAGCCAAAAATAGGATCAAGATGCGAGTCTCCAATCGGTTGCTCTTGCGGAGTAGTAATCACTTCCTGAATCTTATACCAATCTTCATCAAGTGCTTGACAGATATCATACATTTGATTAGCAAAAACAACCTTCATGGCATAAAATGTATTTTTGGTATATTTTACCAATTCAGCTTGAGTTGGCGTCAAATGGAACAAGTTCTCATTGCGTAATACTCCTGCTTCTTGATGTTGCTTGAAAACTAGTTGAGCAACATCTTCATGGTGAGTGCCACAAACGAGTATATCTTGGTTAGCAAAATCTTCCAATCTTCTTCGCTCAACTAAAAATTCTGGTGAATATGCTATTTTTAGGTGCGAATATCGCTGATGAAATGCTTCGGTAGTGCCGGGAATAACCGTGCTTTTTATCACAGCAGTAAAACCATCAGGTAGAGAATCTAAAATCTCTTCAACAATTCTAGTGTCGCAGCCTCCATGTTCAGGATGAGGAGGAGTTGGCACAGCAATGTATGCGAAGTTAACATTGTCAATGACATCACTAAGTTTAGTGCCTCTAGAGGGGTCGTGTACAAATAATTCATGGGCATGTTTGAAGCAGTGCTCAATAGCACCGCCAACCATTCCTGCACCGATAATTCCGATTTTCATATGTTCACCATTATTGTGTGGAATGTATTTTTTATTGTTAATTTTTGAATGGATTTGGATTTAACTTTCCATCCTTTGCCATGATTGAAGCAGCAAGTAGTGAATCAGGTGTACCACAATCTATCCAAGTTTCCTTACCAATATTCAATAATTCTGCTTGGCCTTTTTGGACATATTTTCTGTTGACATCTGTAATTGAAAAATCATCCCCATATTCATTTTGACATTCATCAATTAGAGTCCAAAATTGTTCGTCAAACAGATAAATACCACCTATAGCAATATTTGAAGGCGGATTTTCAGGTTTTTCAATAATATCGATAATATTTCCATCATCATCAAATTGCGCCACTCCAAAAGCATGAGGGCTTTCTTCATCTCTTGACAATAATATGCAACCAGGGTTTGAACTATGGTCCGTGAATTTCTTGACATTTTCTTCTAATTCTATTGTGGTAATATTATCTGAGAAATATATCAGTAAGCGACAATTTTCATTATGTGGCCTTGCTAAGTTAAGTGCTTTTGCAACTCCTTCAGGCGTTTCTTCAAGAACATAGTGAATTGTTTCCCCATCTAATCCAGAACCGACATGTTTAGCGATTTGGCCGATGAATTGGTTTGAAATTATTGTAATATTTGTTATTCCAGCACGTCTAATTGTTCCTAAAGCATAATCGATTACGGGCCGATTATATATTGGTAAAAGCGTTTTTTGAGTAATGTTGGTAAATGGATACAACCTACTTCCGTGACCGCCAGCCACCAAGATTGCCTTTACCTTCATAACTTGCTCTAAGTGGGAGTCCTATATTTGGTTTCCTTCATTATTATCATACAACTGTTTAACTGCACCATCTTGCTGATTTTTTTCAAACCAACCAGTTTTTATTAAATCACCAAGATTGTCAACACCAGCTTCAATTAAATCTTGATCTTTTAACTGAGATTTTTCCCATTGTTTTGCAGCAGCTTCAGATTGAAGTTTGTCAGCGTCTCTCAGCATTCTTTCACCTTTTGTATTGACATTCTCAATTTCATCATAATCTCGATTTTCCATTGCATCAATACGCTTTCCGTGAGTTGAGAAATCCTTACTATTTTTCCCAAAAGCAGGCCCCTTCTCATCACTTCCTCTGATTCGGAGATGCTCAGAATTGGAATAGTTGGATTTTTTTTCCTTATCTCGGTTGGTTTGCTCAATCTCTTGATAATTATCATGAGAAAGTAATTCATTTAGTGTATATTCAATTTTAGTATCGTAATATTTTTCGATCAAATTATTGGAAACAACCATCGCTATAGGTATGATAACTATCGAAAGAAAAATAGCAGGATCAGGTATAATAAATCCAAACAATAGTACAATAATAGTGGACGAGATACTCAAAATCGCAATTTTCGCTAAAATTTTCACAATTTTAGCATGCGACTCTAACTTTGAAATCTCAAGGCTGTAATCCATTTTTTCACTTAACCAATAATTTTAGTCAATTTTGCCAACAAATCAGGATTTTCTAATTCAGATTCTTGCCAATTTAACGATTTTATTGCTAATAATTTTCTTGCCTGAATTGAATTATCCATTCTCTCATGGGCAAATTGACCTAATAGTCCACAAACCAATAAACATGCTAGGCCAAAATACCATGAAGTAAGATAAGTTATAACTGCAGAAATTAAAATAATGTTTACAATTACAAGAATGACCTTTTGTTTTAGTTTGTTTTCAGAGTTTATTGCATCAATACACAGTTGAGCAGCCTGTTTTTTGGTCAAGGTCATGTCAAAGCCTCGCTTAGATTGTAATGAAACAATCATCTTCAACTTCAATGATTGCTCCACTCATTAGCAAATGCTCGATTGCTTCATCTATTTCTTCAAACGATATACCTGATTTATCCAATTCAATAACAATCAATTCTAAGGTTGCATGATTTTTACCTTTAGCTAACTCTCCATCGATTACCATCAATAGATTTTGACAGGCTACTGCAAGTAAAGGGTCATCACCCTGTTCATTTGGCAGCAAGTCGAGAAATGCGCTAACTGGATGCGATTCAGTATATTCTTCTTCACTACTAACAGCTCTTGATCCAAGACCAATTATACTCTTATCATATTCAATACTAAAGCAGTCGAACAGGTTCATTTGATTGGGGTGCTCATTATTTTCTGGAACATTCGAAATTCGCATTTTGATATCGTTAATTCTTTTTAGGCGTTGTTCTGCAGTTTTTAATTCCACTTCAAGTTCACTTGAAATCAATTCTAAACTAGAGATCGCTTGGTTACGCAACCAGTCCTCAAGACTCCAATTTGGGTCGATTCCTGCCATTACTTCACATAGCTTCTGAACCTCTGCTGGCAGTGAGTCAACATGGAGTCGGTTGTCTCTCATAACTTGTCTGTAATCTTGACAGCCTATGAAGAATATCATTGAAGATTGGAAATATTACAAAAAGTATGCTCATTTGTTGGTTAATTTTTATCCATTCTGTTTTTCCATTCCTGTTCGAATTGCTGCCATAACTCACTCTCAACTTGAGCTCTAATTTCTTGTTCGAGTCTCGGAGTTAAATCAGCTATCAAAGCCTCTTGAATTTCAAGTGCCATCGTATTGATTACCCTTGCTTCCGTTTCAGCAATCAATTCTTGTCGTTGAATTTCACTCAATCCAGAATCAGCAACCTGTTTTTGATTATTTCGAGTCACTTCTGCCAAAACAATTCTTTCAATTTCGGTCATAAGTTTCTCAACCACTGCTAATTCCCATCTATCACTTGGATTTGGCATATTCATTTTTGAGGTTTGGTTACGCAGATTTTGTACAATCCTTGCTCTAACAGGATTTCCAATTTCAAATTCATATGCACCCGATACAAAACCGACTAAACAATCTAGCCATTCTTCTTGATTTATTGGCGAGCCACATCCTGGACAGCCAGTTAGATTTTCTTCTTTCTCAATTACCACATCATCTTGATTATTTTGTTGCCGAGACCTTCGCCTTACTGGGGCAGAGGTTTCCTCGATATCGAATGAAATATTAGTTCCAAAAGTACCCTTGTTGGGACTATTACCAAGCTCTCTTCCCATCTATTTTCAAATTTAATTCAACGTTTGATGATAAAACTTTATCGCCGACACTCTCACATTTTGTTGAATTTTCGATTCAACTCATATAATTCGCTGCAATAATATTGATACTTTTTTGCAAATTCTTCTTATTTACGAAATCAATATCTATTTCATTTTTGTAATCGCTTTCAATTAAATCAATCATATTTTTAGCAACTCTAGAAATTTCATCAACAATTGTTATTGAAGCCATTTTTGCTGAGCGAGACATCGGGTTTAGATCTACTACTATTACGGTTTTACCCATTTTGACCAATGCTTCGCACCTATCACCATCTTCCAAAGGAACTAGGATTACATCACTCGAAAAAATACCCTCATGGCAACAATTTGCCCGTGGACCTTCAAGACCTGGAATCTTAGCATCAGGCTTCTCTCCAAGTATCTTAGTAGTAATGCCATGTTCAGTTTTGATTGCCTCAAGGTGTTCAATAATTGCCGAAATTCTTTTTTCCGTTCGGTAAAAAATATTGATTTCAATTGGGCAATTTAATGCCTCAGCAATTTGCATCAATTCTTTTCCCGCGAGTGCTGCAGTGTTGCCATTTATTGTGATAATTGGCCGCTTAGCAGCATTTAGATGAGCAAGAGCATTTTTTGTTGCAATTATGGCGTTGTTGGAACTTTCCTCTCCCAACAGATAATCAAAAGCTTCTCCGCGTCCATGAGCAATCATTGCACTATCGGCTAACATACCTTTACTTGCCGCAATTTCTAATTTATGCCGACTTAACAACGAGTTATACCTTGGGTGACTTTCGTCGGCTGTAAATTCGCCCATTCAATCACCAATAATCATTGAGAT
>DUKP01000213.1:0-3523 GCA_013329295.1 Candidatus Poseidoniaceae archaeon | reverse complement strand
CCACACTCAAACCATTCTCCAAGTTTTTCAAAAGTAATGTTGCCACTTGCCTCTAGTATAATGGCTTCTCTGAGGCCCATATCTTCTAATTGTTTGACCACATCTTTACAACGCTCAGACCCAAAATTATCTAACATCACAACCAGTTTTGTCTCTGCATTTTCATGAGTCTGTTGCCATACAGCAGCAGCAGTAATGGCTTCTTTTTCATTTCTTACTTCAATTTCAATAAATGATGAGACATCATCTAATTCAAGTGTTTGAATAATCTGAGCTATTTTTTTGTCATTTTCGAGTGATGAATCATCCATTGATGCAAGGTCATTCTCTTTGATCATTAGTGCATCATTTCTTGTCAAACGATGAGTAAGTCCTCCGCCCAAGTGAACTGCCCATTTGTCGAGTAGCCCCCATGTAGTTTTTCTAGTACATGCTACCTGTTTTGCCGCCTTACTAGCCCATTTTTTGGTTTCAGTTGCAATACCTGAGAGATGTCCAAGGATGTTCAGTATACTTCTTTCTACTAGCAGTATTGTTTCACTGCATCCACTCAAGTGAGCGATTTCTTCGCCCTCTGATACTTTTTTACCATCTGAGGCACGCCAGGTTATTTGAATTGAAGGCGCCCAAATTTGGATAAGATGGTCCACCATAGCGGTGCCAGCAATTATCCCATCTCCCTTAGCAATAATGGTTGAATCAATCTTTTCGCTTGAACCAAACATTGGGCTATCAATATCATCATCAGCAAGAATAGCAGCAACCCATCTATCCATACTTGATAGGAGTTTTCTGCTAACGCCATCTTCTGCAGTCCATAGGAGGTGGCCTCTGTCATGAGGCAGCATACTACTTCCGGCCATGCTTAACCTAATAGTTACTTGACTTTCAATTGCACCCATGATTTATGCAATCAATATTAATTTTAATGAGATATTTCAAATGACTTGATTTTATGGCAATACTATGGAGAATGAGTATGCTTCACATGTTGGTGGCCACATTACTCTATTTTTCACCGTTGAGAAAGATGGACGATTATTGCGTAATCAAGGCAGTAGGGGCGTTGGAATAAATGTTCAACACGGCGTATCAGTAAAACTTTCAATCAAAGATTCCAATGGAGATATAAATGATAGCAGCATTACAGCTTTTGATTATCAAGGTAACGAAATGGAAAATTCTGACAAGTTTTATCGAGGCCTAATTGATGATTTAGTATATGCTAGATTGTTGGATAGTAGTCCTTCATTTGACATCTCAGTATCGCTTGAATTACCGACAAGTCAAGGCTTTGCGATGTCTGCTGCAGGTTTAGTCGGAGTCGCTTTGGCATTTCATAAATTTTCAAATCGAGGTAATATTGATCAATATTATCGTATTTGTCATAGGATTGAGAGAATAAATGGTTCTGGTTTAGGAGATGTACTGGGAATTCATGCTGGTGGTGTTGAGATTAGATTACAGCCAGGCGCACCAGGCGCCTCAGGAACTAGTCTTGGCTTCAAGTGTAAACAACCAGTAATTTTAGTTTGGCAACCCGAAGAATCTCGCCATACATCAAAATACATAGATGATGAAATTTGGCAAGCAAAAATCACTAAAGCTGGTCATAAAGCGTTGAACAAAATAAAAACCGGTCCATGGGATCATTCACGCTGGAAAGAGATTCTTGAGCAATCAAGTAACTTTTGTCAAGAATCTGAATTGATTTTTGAGACTGAACGAAAACAATTTCTTGATACTGTAATGTCGATAGTACGTTCCACTGAACTGCAATCATATGTTAGAATTAGATTATGTATGTTGGGAGTTTCATGTGTAATTTTGCCAACAAAACTTGACCGAATGCTGTCTGATGAGGAATTAGAGTTACTAAATTCTAAGTTTTCAGAAAAGGGCTTAGAATCAATCATTACCGGTATAGATTGTTAGAATCAAGACATTTTTGATAGGTCAAGTACTCCAGCATCGAGCATTAAACAACCTGGAATGAATAAATTTTCACTGAATCCATGACGGTAAACAACTGCACCACTGCCCCATTCCTCAATATATCTTGACATTTGTTTAGTCATTTTTTTCCTTTGAAATTGAACATCAGCACCATAGAAGTGTTTAGCATCAATCCAAGCAACAGGTTGGCCATTAATTTCTACATGGTCAAGAAATAGGATGTCAGGAGTGTTTATCGGACGCCCATGTTCTAATTTTTGTTCTGAGACCATTTCATTTTGACGCCTTATTTTAACACCTCTAGATTCAAACCAATCAGATAGTATTTCTTCAAACAAGTCTGCTCTTGAATGTGTTTCTGATTGATCTACATTTGAAACTCTATCTGCAGCCTCTGCTTTTTCAAATTCTTCTCTCTCGCGCTTTTTCATTTTACTTGGGTCTCGTAAACACTCTTTGATTCTTGATTTTGACCATCGCTTTTCCGCAAGAATCACGCGAAAAATATTCATTGGAGGGAAGTCGAATCTTGTCGAAAGGTCAACAACACTCACTCCTTCATTGTATAAGCGAAATAATGCTTTAGCTCTTGATTTTAGTCTGCCGTGCCCGTATACGGTTTTTTGTTGAAGCAGGGCAGAGCGTAAAGATAGAGCCTGGTCAAGAGTCATTTTTTTGTCTTTGACAAATTTACCGATTTCTTCTACACGTTCATCTTCAAGCCAACCGAACTCTCCCTTTCTGATAACAAATTTAGCTAGAATCTCTTCATCTTTCAATGGTACAGGATTGTTTTGCCAATCAAACGAATGCTTCTTTGGCTCAAGGATAGAATCTGGAAAACCCATAGGCCTTTCTTGTCTTTCAAATCTATCATTTGCCCTTTTCTCTACTTGTTCGATGTATTCCTTACTTCTTTCAAGCAAGACAGATTTTTTGGTTGTACCATACCGTTTGGGTTTTTGTCGAGATTGTGACCGAGACTTTTTGCGTGGGGTTTTTGATGTCACATTATACTCTTATCGGCGACAATCTTTGAACTATCGCCTCAATATTATTGATTTACACCGGATAGTAACTTTGTAGTTCAAAGCGACTTGAGTATTGTAGTTAGAACTACAGTTTATGCAAATATGATGCTTGGGCTTAGTGGCAAGGAAGAATTTTCTCTGCCATCCTCGCCTTGATAGTCTTCAGCTCTAATTACTTCGATTTCATTAAGATCAAGTTCTTTAGCAATAAATGATGCTCGCTCTAATAGTACCTCAGCCTCATCAATATTATCCAAAATAAGTGATTTTGATTTATCATCCCACTTGAAAACTTGAGATAGCATCTTCTTATTCCAATATGACAAAATTTGCCCCATATTTTCATCATTTACAAAATCCATTTGTTTTAACTGTTGAATAAATTGTTTTACATTACCGCCATCATTGAGATAGTTTATCGCTGCTCTTGACAATTGGTTTTTCCATTCTGGGGAAACGATTAGAGTCAGTTTTTGTGCTTGACCGTCGAGGTGTTTTTCGGCAATTGACATTACTTTACGTGAATTTTCAAGTAC
>DUKP01000164.1 GCA_013329295.1 Candidatus Poseidoniaceae archaeon | reverse complement strand
TGCTACAAGATCAACTAAGTCTTCTAGTTCAGGCGAGGTTAGTTTACTCAATTTACTCCTTAACAACTCTTCTTTATCTGCAGGTCCAAAAACACACAATACTGTCCCTAATTCTCGTACATTTTTAGTAATCTCACGGGTGTCAATCTCTTCTATACCTGGAATATTGTGCAAGCGCAAAAAGTCATTCACTGTAGCGACAGAATCACGATGGTCAGGGTCTTTCATCGCATGCCTAACTACAACTCCTCGAGGCCATACTGAAGAGGATTCAGAACGGTTAATATGAATACCATAATTACCAATTAGGGGATAAGTAAATGTTAGTACCTGTCCTGCAAATGATGGGTCTGTTAATGATTCTTGATAACCCATCATTCCAGTTGTAAATACTAATTCCCCTTCACCAATACCTTCTGCGCCGAATAAATTACCCTCATATCTGCCGCCATCAGCAGTCAATAAGATTCCTGGACCACTGGCTTGAGGACTCAATTCCTGCCCTGAATTAAAGCCATCAGCAGCATCTTTGAAAGTTGGATATGTCGAAATTTTGTGATTTAATGAGCCCGGGCAGAAACTACCAGCGGCCTCTAGGGGTATCGACATCAGCACCTGTCGATGAAGGACTCAAATAATAATTGGGATGAAATTAATCTAAAATTAATCAATTAAAAGATTAAAGATTTGTATTAAATTAATCAGCATCAGACAAGTAAGTTAATTTTTACTTAGGCCATTAATCCAGTTCCTTTACATCTTTACCTGATTTAGAGGGAGATATAATTAGTTGTGGTTCAGTAAATTTTCGATTAAATCCATGGCCTTCCGTCCAAGTGTCCAAAAACAGTGCTAATGCTGCAACTTCTGAATGAGGTTGATTACCAACTGCAATATTATAATCACTGAGTTTGAATATCTCTCCGGGAACTTTTGCGCCTCCAACAATAACTACTACAGATTGGTCTTTTGCAATTTTAGGAATTACTTCCTTGAATGGTTCACCATACATTGTCAAATGAATTATTAATGGCTTATCTTCATCTTTTGATGTAGATATATCTCTTAACATCTTCATTGGACTTTTCTCATAACGGCACAATAGTCCTTGACCGAACCTTTCGTTAACCGATTCAATATTAGAAAATAATTTGTCATCTTTATCTCCAGCAAGAATGAACTTTTTAGCCCCCATCGCTCGACTAACTAAAGCCAAATGCGTAGTAATTCTTGGATCTCTACCCTTACGATGACCCAATCTTAAAACTTCAATATCGAAGTCAGTCATTTCCTCACCACTGATTGAAATCGTCAATCATCGAGTAATAAGCCATTCTGAGCATCATCTCGGCTGTTTAGAGGTTCTATATTCCACCCCTTAGAATCACAGAATTTCTTTAACCATGCTAGCAACGAAGCATCGACTAATAAGTGAGCGCAATAGGTTATACCCAGCCATAACAGAGCTAATCTTGCAGTCCTCCAAATCCCATCAGAACTTTCCAGTTCATCTGTGAAAAATCCAAGCGCCATTGGCTCTAAGACGTATAGGCAACAAAGAATAATCAATGCTCCAGAAATCAAAGCTGGTGCCAATTTACCTAATTCTCTACTGAAATCTCGCAGCAATGCGGACAATAGACCCAAGCCAATTACAGTTAATGCGACTTGAGAGAAGTCTAAACTAAAGAACGTTGAGACACCGGCGTCTAAATCATCATTACCTGTATCAACTGTAAGCCACCAAAATACCAAAATGATTGTACCTAAGCCACCGCTAAAATATGCTTTGTTAGCAATCATCTTCAAAATTGAAGCATTATCTTCTGGCTTCAAACGACTGATTAATCTATCAGCCAACTCTTCGCTATACTCCATTACAGAATTTTCTAAATCAGGAGATTCTTCAGACATATTAGCCTCAGAATCCATAACATCCCCACCCGACATTAACCGCCCTTGAAGGTCACAACTTATCAAATCTATCGAACTGGGCGAGTCAATGAGTGAGAACTTAACACCTAATTCCGAAAGCCGAGTACCCTCTTTTTCAGATATTCATAGGAGATCTGATAGTAGGCCACTATTGATGGGAATTCTAAACATAACTCCTGATTCGTTTTTCTCCAATTCTCGCTATTCAATTGATGATGCTTTGAAAGAAGCAAAGTCGATGATTGATAATGGTGCAAATTGGATAGATATAGGCGGTGAATCAACACGTCCAGGAGCATCTAAAATTTCTATAGAAGAGGAAATAAGTCGAGTTATTCCTGTTATCAAACTATTAAGAAATGAAAATCCCGAAATAATGATCTCAATCGATACAAGAAATCATCAAGTAGCTAGATTAGCAATTGAAAATGGTGCTAATATGATTAATGATGTATCTGGATTAAGAGATAAACAAATGCTAGATTTAGTCTTAGAATCGGGATGTGCAGTCTGTATAATGCATATGAATGGTGAACCAGGAAATATGCAAGACAACCCATTTTACGATGACGTGGTTGAAGAGGTTGCATCGCAACTTGAACAAAAAGCAGAGGAGTTGATTGCTCAAGGGCACTCCAAGGAACTTATTGTCATAGACCCAGGTATTGGTTTTGGCAAGACTCAAGAACATAATTTAAAATTGATGAAATCGATTGATAGATTCAAAGCTTCAGGCTATGCATTGTTATGGGGCATATCAAGAAAATCAATTATCGGCAAAATTACTGGAAAGTCTGATGCTTCAGATAGATTGTCTGGCACACTAGCATCCTCACTTTTTGCTGCACTAAATGGAGTTGACATACTTAGAGTCCATGACATAGATGAGCACAATGATTTGTTCAAAGTTTATCATGCTCTTAATGATTAGATTCCACCAATTAATCCTGCAGCAGCAACCCATGCTCCAAGCATACTGCCGAGATTTGTTAAAGCGGTAACTAATAACACCCTTCCAGCCTTATTTGACCAAAAACTCCCTAATGATTCTAATTTGAGGAATTGCTGTAAATCTTCAGCTGTTGGTTCAGCTACTTTTAATTGAACATAACCAGCAAACCATCCTGCTGCTAAGGTTGGATTAAGTGAAGTAATTGGCGATGCTAAGGCTGCGGTTAGGACTGCTAAAATATGACCTCTTGCAATAATACACCCTATTGCTGCTAAAACTGCATTTGCCAATGTCCAAACGGTGAATAATTCAATGATATCTACACTACTCCCCTGATACATTAAGAAGCCAAATAAGCCAAAGACGAACATAGGTATTAGCCAAGGAATGCTCTTAGAGAACAGAGAACGTTTTGGCACCATTGATAATTCATCAATACTATACTTTGGCTGATTATTAGCAAGGTGATTTTCTATGCCACTCAAATGACCTGCTCCCACGATTGCTAATGTTCTTTTATTGCTGTCAATTCCCAAGATCTTCTGTGCAAGAAATTCATCTCTTTCATCAAT
>DUKP01000220.1 GCA_013329295.1 Candidatus Poseidoniaceae archaeon | reverse complement strand
TTATGGAGAAAATGAATGCTACATATTGGCAATACTCTCCACCAAATTCACCCCACCCTCTACCTAAATCTCCATTTGTTTGTACTAATTCAGAAATCTTGCCGCTGGAATTTAATTTGAATTCAACGAGTGAGATTCAAATTGATGAATTAAAGAAAACAGTATCACAAGCTAAACTCGAAGAGGTAAGCCTTGAACATTTTTTGGCTACAAATTCAGCACCTAGCATGAATGATAGAATGCCAATTCTTCTACTTGGCGAATTGGCAAATCCCTTCCAGTTATCTAAATTAAAATTAGGAATAATTCCAGTAATCAAAGTTAGACTCAATGGCCTTTGTCGCACTTATGCTGATGGCTTAGACCCTAGAATGATAAGACCGGGAATCCACCATATAACTTTAGCAAGATCTGCTGGTTGGTGGGAAGCAACCCATCTTGCTTTTGCTACATTGCCACAAATGAAACAAATGGTAGAGTGGTTGAACAATGGTAGGCGAGGCGAGTGGCGCCCTGTAAAGCCAAGAGAAGGCACAATTAGAGTAGAGAATGACATCCAATTGAGACATCCAACAATTGAATCAATTTCTTGGGATGGCAAGATTGAAACTTGCATCGAAGAAGAACCAGATGCTAATGGCCCCTCATTTGATATTACCCAAGTAATGGTTCCAATTCACACAAAATATGGTTGCTATGATAGTCGTGGCAAAATAATTCGTTGTATACACGTAGGGCAGAGAGATTTTCACACCAATCTTTTCCGTCGCGGCTCGTCAATGCGTTGGCAAGATATAATCGATATCGTTTAGGGCTCCCGTGGACTGCCCAGTTAAGCGATTATATACTGGTAAAGCCTATGTATAATTGATATAAATGAGAGGAAAGGGTTCACAAAAAGAAGCTAGGCTAGCACGTCTAAAAGAAGAAATAATCGAATATATCACAGTAGTTCCAGATTGTTCCGCCGCTGATATTGTACATTATCTTTCAAATGAGCGAAGAATGCGTAACCATGGCCTTACGACAAGGAAAGTAGGGCTATTTATTCCAAGATATTTATCGGATCTTGTCGGATTCAAGCTTGACAATACTACAGGAAAACGCCTTTACAGACTTGCCGCATAAACGGCAGATTCATTTTGAATAACCAACTCGGATGTCCATGGAATGGCCAAACGAGGCGTATGCCAAATCGCTGTTTCCTAGTTTGCCACTTTCTAAGTCGATAGTAGAACCGTCAAGTGAAGGCTACATTCCTACGCTTTCAAACGAAGAACCAGTATGGCACATTTTTGTAGAAGGGAAGGAACGTAATTTGAAACATCAAATTAACGTGCTCGGGTCGATTAGGCTGGAGTTAATAGACCGCAAAACCCTGTCAGATACAATCACTTTTGATGAGTCTAAAGGCCCAGTTATGATTGAACAGGGAGCAATAATCGAACCATCAACCCATTTTATTGGGCCTTGTTTTGTTGGTAAAAATGCAGTGATAAGGCATGGCGCATACATTAGGGAGAATGCTTGGATATGTTCCTCAGCTCTGGTTGGCCATTGTTCGGAAGTGAAACATTCGATTTTACTTCCAGGTGCTAAGGCCCCACACTTCAATTATGTAGGAGACTCAATCCTCGGCAAAGGAGTTAATTTGGGAGCTGGTGTAAAGTTGAGTAACCTCCGCAATGACGGAGCAGAAATCTATCTTAGGATAGGGGAATCTAGAGTTGCAAGCGGTTTGAGGAAGTTCGGTGCAATACTTGGCGAGGGGTGCCAACTAGGTTGTAATGCCGTGACAAACCCTGGAACAGTATTAGGAATTGATAGTATTGTTTGGCCAAATGCCACGGTAACTGGATGTCATGACAAATCATCAACACATAGGTGATTGAATGAGTATAAACTTATTCGGCACTGACGGAATTCGCGGCAAAATAAATTTGGCAACTAGCGATGAAGAAGATGCAGTCACTAATTTAATTGAGAACCGAGAGATTTCGCCCCCAATTCTAAGATTAATCGGCGAATCATTAGGTCGCAGTGTCGAAGATGCATCAATACAAAAACCCCGAGTAGTGATAGGATGGGACGATAGGCCAGCCAATCCTGAGTTAGCAAAATTTCTCACACTCGGACTTAACATCGCTGATTTTGAAGTGATTCATATAGGGTTATGTGCAACTCCGACATTACATTATGCAACACTATTTTTTGATGCAGAGTTTGGTTGTATGATTACTGCAAGCCATAATCCTGTGGACGATTCGGGGTTGAAGATTTTTACCAAATATGGTTACAAAACAACTCCAGAATTTGAGTTAGAATTGTCACGCAATGCAATCTCGCTTTCTCAAGAAGAGAGGGAAATTGATCAAATCGACGGCAAGAAACTATCCGAGCCTTCTATGTCTTTTGAATCACCACAATGGTGCATAAATAATCATCAAAAATGGCTGAATTCAAGATACGAAGGCATTACTGATATGCTACAGAACAATTTAGCAGAATCAATAAACATCAATAATCCATTACTAATTGATTCATCAAAAGGTACTGGACAATTCTGGTTATCAGAGTGGCTATCAAGCAATGGAATAAAAGCAACAGAAGTTAGCTATCAAGCCACTGCGCTAAACGAAAATTGTGGCGCAGGAGACCTTTCCCCTACTCAAGAGTGGACATTCGAGGAAGCCAAACAATCTACTCATATCCTAATCAAACAACTACCAATCTGTGAGCCAGGGAC
>DUKP01000090.1 GCA_013329295.1 Candidatus Poseidoniaceae archaeon | reverse complement strand
CACTCCTATTGCTGCTTCATTCAGTGGGATTGTACAACAAATGGTCGAGCAAGGTTGGATTTTAAGTTCTAACGAAGAGACTACAGAACACAATCTATCAGATATCAAACCTTCTTGGTCTTCTTTGCCAAATGAAACGATAAGTCTAGGAGAGGGATTTACTCCTTCAGGGCTTTTACTAAAATCACTACTTGTTTTAGCAACTCAAGATATTGTTGAAAACGAGCAGTATTTCTTGAGAAATAATGACTCTGGTTGGGGAGTGTTAGACCTATCTAAATTGATTGATTTTGAAGACTTAGAAGCGTCTCTTGGGGAAGAAAATCTTACCCCAACCACAAACATTTGGATTCATGACAGTTACCGAAACTCGTTCGATGTAACAGAATGGTTAATGCAGCGATTTAATTCCAGTAATACATCAAATATTGAAGATAGTGTTTGGAATGGTGTTGGTGCTGAAGGACCATTTTTACAGTCTGGAGAAAGTTGGACAAAACGCCTAGTGCCAAATCAAAATGAAGACTTGGAAATCGTAATGTCTTTTCCAGCCAAACCAGAACCGTTTATTGTCGATGATCTAAGACTAGTTGTAACATTATCTAATGGATATATTGCAACTGGACAGGTTTACGATCCTGATGGATACTCATCGCTATTTAGCAATGAAAGTTTCAACGTTACTCAAATTCAGAAATCCAACGAAACAAGTGTTGCTGTGAAAATCTCAATGCTTGATTTAACAGATGTTGAATGGATTGATATTGAAATTCAAGCCAACTATATTTCTCCTGGAAATAGCCCGGGGGGTGTTGGTGTAGATGGTGACCGTACGGGATTTGCATTGGCTGCAAAGGGTGTAATTAGAGATTCCATTAATTGGGAGGATTCGGATGGAGATGGGTTGCCAAATGCTGTTGATTTGTGTCCAAATCAAAATCCACAATCATATGATTCAAACATGGATGGTTGCCCAGATGATAGTGATGATGATGGTGTTATCGATCAATATGACTTATGTCCAAGCATCAATGCTCAGGGGTTTGATAATGATTTGAACGGTTGTATAGATGATTCGGATAATGATGGAGTTGGGGATGATATAGATGTGTGTGTAACAGAAATTATCGACATAAATTATCCTGTTGACCTTCAAGGATGTCGGCCGGTAGATTCGCCTATCATGATTGCAGAAACGGAAATTATTGGTTTGGAAAATAGTATCTGGGCTTCCACTTTAGAAGTTCGTTGGGAGATTAATGATGCAGATTTCGACCCCTATCTTACCGGTTCAAGAATAATGATTAATCAAAGTGATAATAATTCATTCTTCCCTATTGTAACATGTACAGCTGAAGATATCGAAATAATCGATAATACTCATATTTGTATTTGGAATGCAGTAGAAGATTTGCCAATATTTGATGTTACAGGCTATGGAATGCATGTACAATTTTTTGCTCAAAGCCTAAACGCTTCACCAGAGAGTAATAATGAAATTATTTATCTTGATTCGGAATTATATTTCTCTTCAAATCGTGGAATAAATATGGAAATTATTCAAGATAAGGATAGCCATGGTTCTGCGAGTGTAATTCGTTCAATTGGCTGGGGAATAATTACTATTTTTTCTATCGCACTTATTTGTCGGAAATTATGGTCTGTAATTCAAGAAGATGGGGGAGAAATTAAAAATAAACGATTTTTTACTGCGAACCCTTTTGTTGATGTTGAAAACGAATGACTGAAGGCGTTTTTTGGCTAATTTAGCAGGTTTTTAGCCGAGTCATGACAAGGTGAACCTTGAAGTTCAATGTCGTTTTGGCTTAGATATCCCCAAGCGGATGGTGAATGAAATGAGTGACCGCCTTTATGTTGGAATTGACCTAGGAACATACCAATCTACTATCTCTTCAAGTGCTGGTGCAAGCCACACAATTGAGACTATTGTAGGTAGACCGAAAGACCCAGTAGCAAGAAACTTTCTTGGACGTGATGTGCTATTTGGCAATGATGCTTTGAAAAATAAATTAGCATGTAATTTATATCGCCCAATGGCTGCTGGAGTTGCTCAAGATGATGAAGCAAATCTAGCTGCTGCTAAGGCTTTTGTTTCACATCTTCTCGAAACTGTTGACCCTGAAGAATTTGACGAAGTGTTTGGTGTGATTTGTTCCCCAAGTCACGTTTCATTTACTGACAAGTCCAATCTCGTTGCTACCTTGAGAGGTCAAGTTAATGCAATTATGGTCGTTACAGAACCTTTTGCAACCGCTTATGGAATTGAAGAAATCGCTGGGTCAATTGTTGTTGATATCGGCGCAGGTACAACTGATATCGCCCGTATTCACGGAACTTTCCCGTCTGATGAAGATCAAGTCACCATTCAAGAAGCAGGTGATTGGTTGGACTTGGCATTGATGGAATTAGTCCAGAAGAAGTATACCGGTGCTCAAGTTACCAAAGATATGGTTCGCCGATGGAAAGAAGCTTCCTCATATGTTGGTAAAGATGTCAAAGAAGTAATGGTTGAGTTATCTGTTGAAGGTAAAAAGCAAGTTGTTGATATCGGCGATCTAATCGTTGAGGCTTGTGAATCAATTGTACCTCTTGTTGCAGCTGCTATCAAAAAGATCGTTGCAACTGCTGACCCTGAATATCAACCAGTACTTAGAAACAACATCATCCTATCTGGTGGCGGCTCATTGATTGATGGTATTGCAGCAAGAATGGCCGAAGAAATCTCAGATATTGGTGATGTCAATGTATGGTGTGTTGAAGATGCAATAAACAGTGTAGCAAATGGTGCACTAAAACTTGCTAGTGAAATGCCAGACGACATGTACACTGCAATTAACTAAAGTAAGTTATGACTTTTTCAATAAGGTCGAAAATATGGCCTTATTGACCTAATATTATTGGGAAAGTTCAAGAGTGGTTGATTACCGATAGGCGTCGTATGACAGTCGGCTCCTCGTCGCCCAGCGGAATAAAACGTGTTGGTGACACCTCTTCTGAAGAACGAGCAGCATTGGAAGGAATGCTACAAGGATACCCTGTTGAACAACTTGTTGAAGAGGTATTGATCGCTTGGGATGAGTTGGCAAAAAGAAATGATGAAATGGTATCTGTTAAGCAACGATTGCGAGTTTTGGAACTTGACCTTGCTGAAAGAGAAGACATGGTAGCGCCTGAAATCGCTCGAATGAATGATTTAGAGGCGGAATTAGAAGAACGTCGTAGCCAAATGGCCCATCTTGAAAGATTGTTATCAGATGCTAGACAAGATTTAGCCGCACAACAAGCCTCACTATCCAGTGAAGAAAAAACTCGGTTAGAAGATGAAGTTGAAGCGTTGAAGGGACTTACCTCTGAACAAGATGAGATAATAGGTGAAATGGAAGGTCGCGTTTCTCAAATGGTTGAAGCATTAGAAAGAGCTGCTGATGCTGGATTAACATCAGTAACTGCTGATGAAGTTAGAAGTCTTAAATCTCAAGTTGACAATATGACAAAGCAGTATGAAGTGGAAGCTTCTGCTAACAAAGCATTAGAAGAAGAACGTCAAAGACTACGTGATATTGCTGATAGATTGCGTGGATTATTGGATGCTAGAGATAATCGTCTAACAGAACTTGAAGAACAATTAGAGCGGGTAATGCAAGGACCTCGTTCTGTTTCTGCTGAACATGACTACCTTGTTGAGCAAATTGAAGAATTAAAGCGTCGATTGTTAGAGAGAAATAGAGAATATGAATCTCTAAGAAGGAGAGAAAGGCGTCTTCATAGTGATGTCTTTGAAAGAGATGAAAGAGTTCAACAAATGTCACTAACAATGAGTGATTTAGAGTCGGCTTTACAAGATAGAACTGCTGAATTGAGGGAGTTAGAAAGTATTAGAGAAACCATGTCTAATGAATTAGATTCAGTTAGAAGAGGAGAGCGTACAAGAGAAGTTGTCGGACGTGTCTTTGCTGATTCACTCTCTTTGGTGAGGGGGCATGATGAGCGAGAAATAAAGCGAGAAGCTTATGCTAACTCGCCAGATGTTGAAAGAAAGTTGTCCACGCCAGATTTGGAAGATATGGCAAACCTTGCAGAAGGTGGACGAGTAGATCTCGATGTTGAAGAGACTGTGATCGAGCCCGGTATGGAAGTAGATACCAATCGCCCTGCAGCCCCAGGAGGTAGTGGCGACCCCGTTATCTTCGAA
>DUKP01000118.1:7019-14725 GCA_013329295.1 Candidatus Poseidoniaceae archaeon | reverse complement strand
TCTAGATATTGATCCACTCCAAGTGCAAGATGTTAGAGTAGATCATAACCCAGCATTCTTCGACACCATGCTTGCTAGAACATATGTAGGATATGGTGCATCATCCCTAGGTGTTGATACCGGGTTCTCGAATCCTCAACCAGCACAACACTTTGGACTATCAGGAAGTCCAGGTTCGATACTACAACAAGCAGTTCCATTACCAGGAGCTATGATGAATCATTTCGTAATCTCAAACTGGTATGATGAAGATAACAATTTCACAATAGGTTCTGCAAATACTAATGTCAAGATTATGAAGTATTATTCTGGTGCAGAAATTTCTGGTTCAGTAACATTGAGTGATAACGGTGTAGCACTTCCTGGAGTAAGGCTGTTGATTGAGAGAGATGCATTCTCTGGTGAAGGGGCAGAAGACATGGATGAAGATACTTATTGGATTCCAATTGGCTTTACAGATGCTGATGAAAATGGTGAATGGTCATTCCTTGCACCTGCAGGTAAGATTAGAGTTTCTGCCTTTGTAGGAACATTTGATGCTGAACAGGCTCGAGCCACAATTAACGATGGAAGTTATACTCAAGGTCTTAGCGATTTGCTAAATGAAGAGAATGATAATCGACAAGTTAATTCGCTAACTGCAATTTTGGGTAATGTCGCTAATATGACCTGGTTGGGAGAAACACAATACAATGTTACTGGTGAGCAAGCCAACAGAACAGCATCATTTACTGATTCAATGGACATAGAAGTTGATAGTAGCGGTATATCTGGACAATTAACTTGGTCTGGAGATGAACTGTTTGATGGTGAAGCGATTGTTAACACAAACCTTGTTCTAAGAAATGTTCATGAAACATCTGACGATGTTGTTCTTGTAACTACTAATGGTTCCTTCACATCTGATGAAACTAGAATTATTCAAGGAACTGGTCAAGCCACATTCACTGAGAATGGTACATTTGAGAGTGATGGTTTAGCTTCAGTACTAGATTTCCATGGAACTTTTACTCGAACAATTGGCGACAGTAGAACTTATGTTGCAAATGGAACATGGAATGGAACAGGTGAAATAAAGGCATCATGGATTGATTTGGTTGAAGGTTTTGATGTTGATTGTATAATCGATTCTAACGATTCTAGTAATGTTACTATGCCAACTAATGAGACCTTATGTTTGAAAGATGATTCTGGAGAATTACCGATTTATCTTATAGATGGTGAGGTGAATGCTAATGGAAGATTTACATCAGTTGGAGAAACTGTACTTGTTCAAGAGCACGAAGGTTCATCTTTCGATGGAATTGGATTCTTTGAAGGAACAGGTACTTTCAATGGCACAGGAAGATTCGTAGGTTCTGGACAATTCTCAGGAGATATGGTTAGCCCAGGTTCTTTCTATCAAACTGGAATAGTACCTGGCGAGTATGAAGTATTTGCTAATCTAGAAAATGGTAGAGAAGTGCAACTACCAGAAACGGTCACAGTTGGTATTAATCCTTCATTTGGAATTAGTTTGACGATGGCAGGTTCTATTATCTCAGGAAACCTAACTAATTCTTCTGGCGATGTAATCTCAAATGTAACATTTGAACTAATTGATACATTATTAGAAGATTCCTCACCAATTATGGTTGAGGTCAACGAAACTGGTGGTTACAAATTTGGTCCAATTTCTACAGGAGATTATGAATTTAGAATTGATCTAGATGATGATGGATTCTATGAATCATCAGGGCAATTTACAATTGGCTCAGAATCAGAGCAATTGAGTCCAATATCCGATGTTCCGGATTCATTTGATCTTATTATCACTCTAAATTCTCCAGTTGACGAAAATGAAATACCTCTTATTGATACAGCAGAACAAAATTTCACAATTAAAGATCAATTTGGATTTAGTGTTGATGTTGTATCTGATTCTGAAGGTAAAGTAACTATTGAACTTCCTAATGGTGATTATACAATTGAACAAAATGATGTTTCCGATTATTATTTATTCTCATCTATTGAAGTTAACAACGAAGATATTGAATTTGATCTTTCATACTCTATTGCCTCAGAGATAACTGGCACATTGCTGGCTTATACAACTACATTTGATGAGAATTGGGAACAAAAAGACATTGATGCAAATACAACACAAGCATCTCAATTAGAGATTACCTTCAGTTCTGAAAATTTCTCTTTCTCTACTACTACTGACTCAGATGGTAATTTCTCCATAGAATTACCTGGTGATTTAGAATATGTAATGAAGGCTTTTTCCGCAGCGTCAAATTATGGTGTTGGGATAAATGTTAACCCAAACAATAGTAGTAATATTGATCTAGGGAATATCTACCTCAATCCGCTTGTTTCAGTTACCGGTACACTATTTGTTGATGACAACATTACTTCTTGGAATGCTCAACAATTTATTGGCCTAACTCCAGAAATAATTGCGATTGATGAAAATGGTGTTGAATGGTCGACAGAAACCTCGCCGAGCGGTGATTTCTCCTTCCAGATAGCTTCGGGTCTTTACGACTTTATGGGCTCGGAGTCTGAGTACAATATTACTACAGTTGAAGGTTGGAGTGTGACAGACTCAATCCAAGATACTATAGTAAATCTAACTGCAAATATAGAGCCAGTAATTATTGATGTTTATGTATGTTTGAGCAATGATGATGTCGAGACTTGTGATGATATTTCACCTGCTGCAGCACAGGTTGAAATAGTAGCACCAAGTTCAGATTTCAAGTCTTATTCACTCAATACATCTGACTTTGATATTAATGGAAAAGCCAGCTTGGAATTAATGCCAGGAAGTTATCAATTAATTGTAAATCACTCATTATCATCTGATTTAGGTGCATCGGATTACAATACTTTCTACCAATCAAAATCGGTTGAAATAAGCTTGTTTGATGATGAAAATAATGATATTCATATCATTTTGTCTAACGAACGACTCTTTACAGGCGTAGTAGAAATTGCTGATTCAACCTTGAATAATACCCAATTCCTAATGTATAATCAAACCAATGACCAATGGCTTTCAATCAATACTAATGATACAGGTGTATTTAATCAATATGTACCTATTGGGGATTGGATAATTATTATTGCTAATCAAGATTATGAAAATAACACCTTTGTATTGAGATCCCCTATTACCATCGATGAAAATTCTGCTTCAAGAACAGAACTAACTTTATCTATGGTAGAATGTGTTGAAGTCAGTTTCAATCTAAAAGAACAATTGACTGGAGGTAATATTTCAGATGTAAGAATTACCGCTGTAAGCAACGATGGCTATGGCAACATTACTCTTCAACCGAGTAATTCATCAGGTGCTGTTGTTGACAAAATTATGCCAGGTAGTTGGAATCTTTTCTTAGATAAAGAAACCAGCAATAAGCGCCTATCGATTGAATCAGAATTGTATAGTTTCGATACCAATGGTTTGACTACTTATGACGGTGGGGATGTAATGGTTATGACTGAGGTTACTATTGGAGGCAAGGTTTTCTGGGATTTCAATAATAATTCTCTAGTAGATTTCCTTGAAGAAATTTCTGATGCTAATTTATCGATATCCTCATTAGATGGTACTTTGGAATTCAATGTGACAACAAATGAAAATGGCGTTTGGTCGCAATTTGTACCAATCCAAAATACTTACAACATTACAGTCGATAAGGAAGGTTATACTACTGGTTATTACAATATTGATGGTGCTGATGGTATTTCTGTTGAAAACGAATCCGAATCATTTAACATCGATGTTGAGGCAAGTAATGTAATCGTTAATGGAGTTATCACTTCTGAATTATTAGATCAAGAAGCAAGTCTTGTAGGTGCAACGATTACTCTTTATCCTGAGTCTGGAAGAGATGCGCAACCGGTTGTTGTGTTTGGTTCATACTCAAATGGTGAACTATCATGGTCTACTAGTGTCGAACCAGGGAATTGGATTGTAGTTGCTGAAAGTTTGGTATTTGATGAAAATACTGGTGGTATTTCAATAGGTTATTTGGATGCCAATGTAGTTGATGGTGGCACATTAGATATGGTAATGAAATCTGGTGGCTATGTCGAAATTGAAACCAGTTGGGAAGATATCACATTAACTACTCATAATGCAGGTTCTTCAGGTACTGGTTCAGATATGATTTCTGATATAGTAGAATATACCGTAGATATCGGCCTAGAATCAAGTTGGAATTATACTGTTAGTGAGGATGGGTCAATGTCAATATTGTTACCTGTTGGCGATTTCCAAATATCTTCAACTTTTACTACTGTTCAGCACTACAAAGAACTGGAAATGGATTACTCTGGAACCACTTTCGGTACAGTCGAACAAGGAATAGTAGATGTTGAATTAAATTACTTAAGATTGCCAAACTCAGAATCAGAAGTCACCATTAATGCTACCTCAATTGCCAATGCAACATTCATCGAATCAGTAGCTCTAACACCTATTGTTGATGATAGTGAAGACGTTAGTGATGATGATAGAATGTACAAAATTATTGAGTTTGATATCGATATAGATTATGTTGGAACAGAAATAAGTGACGTTCTAACGGTTAGTGGTACAATTGCCGACACTTTAGATTCTGAAGATTGGACTATTGAAGTCTTTAACGGGACAGAGTGGACAAATGAGGCTGAAATTAAAATTGGAATAGGTGAATCATTGAATGATGATTCAGTAGATGATTTCGCAACTGTAAAAATGCGAATGATCTTACCTAATGTAACATCATCATTAAGTCTTGAAGATGGTCACAAGATTCGTATTGATGTTGCAGGAGAATCGGGGCCATCCGGTTTCATTGATATGATTGTGAATGTACCTCAATACTATGGTATGGAAATTTCTGATGCAATTACTCAAACTGGAGTTTCACCAGGTGGTACTGGAACATTCTCGTTCACTCTAACTAACACAGGTAATGGTGATGATTCATTTGTCATTGAACTTGCAGAAAATCTTCCAGAAGGATGGCAGATCACACCTACGACAAGTACGTTGACTATTTCTAAAGATGATCAAAGAAATCAACCGTTCTCAATTTTTGCTCCTGAATCATTTACATCAGGAGAAATTGAAGCAACTGTTACAATTACCAGTGAAGATGGTATTACATCTGAAACTATTACTGTTAAGATTCAATCAGCTAGAATCAATCTAGATGTCGATGAAACTCTTTCACAAGAATTAACTAAAGTTTACGAGAGTCAACCTGGACAATTGGTTGTACCAATTTCAAATTCAGGTTTCAGAACTGCAAGCACAGTTCTTGTTACAGTGAACTTAACTAACGATGCAGGTAATAATGTACTTGAAAACATTGGTAATCAAACTATTAGCATCCCTGCAGGTCAAACAATCAATGCAACATTTACTTTAGATGAGTCTTCAAAGAAATTTAACAGATTTTCGATAAGCGTTGATGTTTTGGGTGAAGATATGGATTATGTTGAAGATTCAGTAGAGCCATTTGATTATCAAGAAGAAACAATTCTAGATACTTCTGAACCAACTTCTGGTTGGTTTATGATAGTAATAGTTGCTCTTACCTTACTTGTTGGTTACGGTGGATTGAAGGTTGCACGAAATAAGAGCTCAACTAGATTCTGATTTCAGACAATAGATTAAATGCTTGACCCGCAGATTACTGTGTGGTGGAGAGATGGGTAGTTTAGATACTGTTGAGTTGTTACCTGAACCAGACGATAGCCGAATACTATCAGCAATCGATCCATCTGCAGTTGGTTTTCAAGATGATTGGAGGGCTGAAGTAACAGGCTGGGCCCCAGCAATACCTACGCCAATAAAGCGCGTACGTGGGAGTAAATTTTTGATTACTAATGGTGTTCTATTCGCTATTTTTGCAGTTATATTACTATGGGTTTGGCAATCAGGTTTCCTAGTTATTGATTTACCACCGGCTAAATCCGAATGGGCTGCAGAACAGGCTGGATTCTCAGATTCCACCTTGGATGGACTAACTGGCGAAGGAGTTAGAGTTTGTATAGTGGATACGGGAATAGATCTATCTAACCCTGCTTTTGATGGTGTTGAGATTGTTTTCAAGGATATGATTGGCGATTCATCAACACCAGTAGACTATGGATTTTTAGCACATGGTACACTTATGAGTGGTTTACTAATTTCTCAATCGCATCAAATTGGTATGTCACCTAATATCAAATTGGGTGTAGTCGCGGCTTTAGGTGATGATGGTACTGGAAAGAATACTGCTGATGAAAATGAAGTGGCACAAGCGATTAATTGGTGTATAGACAATTTTTCTGCAGATATTATTTCTCTATCTTTAGGTGGCACTCAATCTGATGGAATGATGCGAGAAGGACCATCAGTATCGGTGACTAGGAAAGCAGTTGATATGGGGATTTATGTTATAGCTGCAGCGGGTAATGATGGGGGTTCAGAAGATGATGGTAGAGTTTCAGTACCAAGTAATGTAGCGAGAGCAATTTCAGTAGGTGCTTCAATTAGAGGTGGTGAAGTTTGGGAAAATAGTTCAATGGGATCCCAGATTATGCCAAATGGTGAAGCAAGAAGCAATCCAAATTTAAAACCGGAAATCATTGCTCCTGGGCAATCAATTATCAGTACAGGTAGAGGAAACACTTGGTATTCAAGTAGTGGAACTTCAGATGCAACGGTATTTGTCACTGCTGCGTTGGCATTAATCTTAGAAGACCAACCTAATCTTAAACCTAATAGTGAATCAGATGGCTCATGTATTGATGCAGTTAAGGAAGCCTTGAGATTAAGCACTGAATCAAATGGACAAACCCATGACAATAAATCAGGCTATGGTGAATTAAATGCTGCTAATTGGTTAACTGAGGTGAGAAACTTACCAATTTGCCAATAAAAAGCAATATTGGTCTGAAAATTTTATTCCATTTGTGATACAAATAGCCTGATTTGATATTCTTAAAAAAATCAGTGTTAGCGCAGTATTATATTGTTCGATTGAATAGGCCAATATAGAGGAGTAACTATGTCTTCAAATCTTAAGAAAAAAAGTGTTTCAATGATAGCCTTGATGTTTGCATCGGTCATGCTATCGATGATTTCAGTACCATCAGTTTCTGCTGCAGGAATAAATCAAACTACAGCAGGATTGCTTAACGGTCAAGAAACATGGACTGGCACTCACACTTTGACTGATAATGTTACGGTTGCACCTGGTGCAACATTGGTTGTTAATGCTGGGTCAACAATTAACATACCGTTTGGTAAATTCATCGATGTTAGGGGTGCTATTTGTGTGGCTGCTAGGGTTTGTGGCGCACCAGCGGATGGCTCAGTCGGAAATGAGGTAACATTCTCATGGAGCATTCCATCAGAAGCAGAATATCTTGTTCGAGGTTCATGTTTGGGAAGTGTTGACGCAGCATGTGGTTCTGGAATGATAATTAGAAACACAATCGATGAATCAAAGACTGGTTTGAATTTTGTTGAGTTTGAAAATGCCTTTGGCTATGAGTATATTTACTATGTTGGAAGTAATCCTCAAGCAAAATATGCGGCTTTAGTTTTGGATGGACCAAGAACCAATGCTAATGGTTTAATCTTCACCAATACTAACGCATCAAACATCTTTTTGACTAATTTAGCAAACCCTACAATAACAGACTCGACATTTTCTTTGGGAGTTGATGGATATTCA
>DUKP01000118.1:610-6626 GCA_013329295.1 Candidatus Poseidoniaceae archaeon | reverse complement strand
TCTCAAGTTCAACATTTACTGGCGATTCTGAAGGTTCTTGTGGAAATAGTGGTACTGGTATACAAATGATATATGTCGATAATTCTTACGTATCTTTTGATGACATTACTATTTCTGATAATGGGTTTGGTGTTTTCATGAAAGAGTCTTCAGGGAAATTAATTAATTCAGATATTTCAATAAATTGTGCTGCAGTAAATACTAATGGACATAAGCAAACAGGTTCAATAAAACATACCTTGGAAATAAATGACAATGTTCTAACAACTGCGGAAGGAGCTGGGATTACGGCTTATGATCAAGCGATTATTTCTGCATCACGGAATACAATTTCAGGTGCTGAGCAAGGTTCTGGAGTAGCCATACGTTCTTCCATAGCAGAGTTATATGATAACAACATTGGCCCTATTGGTGGATTTAATGGGCTGTGGATTTATGGAACATCAGATGTAATTGCTATTGGCAACAATATTTCTAACACAGGAAAGGAAGCAGTAGTTCACGGTGAATATCACTACCAAGATAGTGGATGGCCTTCTATCCAACCTTCGGAATCAAGGCTATTTATGGAAAATAACATTATTGACAATAATTCTGGAACATGTAACTCTGTCAAGATGTATGGCGGAGATTTTCAATGCCCTGCAATTCATATTTTCCGTGCTTCGGCAACTTTGTATAACAATGTTGTAAAAAATAACGTTGGTGATGCATTAAGAATAAAGGGTGGAATAGTTAATGTCCAAAACAATGACATGCAAACCAATAGTTTTGCTGTCAACATATCTCATCATGATGATAATTATGGCAACAAATATGGCTCAATTGGTTATTTCTCCGGTAATACCTTCGTAGGTGCATTACAAGTTTACAATATAACTGAATCAATGGTAACAATACAATCAGAAAATATACCTGCACCTGGAGGCAATGAATTGTATCCAATCAATATGCAATGGCTTGGCGCCGAATGTCCAGATGTTCAAAATGAGTGTCTTAAGTTGCCTAATACTGCAAATATGCCGCCAGCTGAAATGCCTATGGCATTAGAATTAGTTAACAATTCTACTGTTTTATCATTTGCAGGTCTACAAAATTTTGATACCTCGAAGATTCATGTTACTAATCAACAATCTGCTTGGGGCAATCAAGTTAGAGAAGGTGAATTAGTCAAGTTTAGAGTGAAGGCAGCAAATGTAGATGTTGAAGGTGCAACTGTAATTATCAAAGATGCGGTTGGAACTCCACTTTACACAATGATTACCGATGCACAAGGATACACTGATGAAGTGACATTAGCTAGTGATTTTTATCTAGATCGAAACAATAACCATGTTGTTGGTGAAAGTAACGTACAAGTTCAGTTAGCAAATGCATCAGGTGGTCCACCTATTGTTAGAACACTTGATGAGAATACCTGTTCAGATGGTTATGATAATGACGGTGATACATTAACAGATGATGACGATACTGATTGTTTAAATGATAGAGAAATACCTCAATATAAGGTAGAAGCCTATAAATTTGGCAAAGGTGTATTTGAGTATGATTTCGTATTAACTGGGCCAGTTGATGATATTATTTCGTTAGTAAATGTGGCTCCAAGTGTGACAGTTGAGCAACCCGAATTGACCTCATTTGCTCGTGTAGTGACATTATCGGGTACTGCTTGGGATGGAGAAGCGCCTCCATATGCAAGTGATATAATTGCACAACAGAAACAATTCGGTTATGTAGAAGATGTTCAAGTTCAACCTCCAGGCTCAAGTGTTTGGATTTCAGCAGTTGATACATCGAACTCAGGTGGTGAAATTACACAAGGCAGTTATCCATTTAGTACATGGTCTTTCCAATATGATATGTCAGATCATGCTGAAGGAGAAGGTGATGTAACATTTAGAATACGCTCTTTTGATGGATTAGATTATTCGCCAATTACTGTGAAGAAATATAAATTAAATCTACAAGCACCTAGCATAGTTGTTAATACTCCAGCTCAAAACTCTCAACATGATACTAATTCTCCGAAAGGTTCGGTAATTTCCTTTAGTGGTACGGCAAGCGATCCTTACTTCGGAGTAAATGGAAATGATATCAAGGAAATTTGGTTTGAAATTTTTGAGAATTCCAATCCTCAATTTGCTTCAAAATTTGCCATTACTCCAGCACCTGGTGAAACACTGTCAGCTTGGCAATATGATTGGAATTACAGAACTTATGCTTCTGGAAGTTATACATTTAAGATTTGGGCGGCTGATAGTGACTTCTGTAAAGATGATACAAGTGATGAAACATGTGTTGTCGTCACATTGAATCTTCAAATTACTAATGAAAATGCTCAACCAAATATCGCTCTTGATTATCCATTTAATAATGAAGTGATTAGAGGAAGTGAATCGACTTCTATTGCAGGATATGTATGGGATAATGATGGAATTATCACTAGAGTTGACATTGATATCTATAAGAATGGTAGAGATAGTGGTTCTGCAGCAAATACAATTACAGTTACACAAAACCTAATCCAGGATGGTGGATTTAATACCTCATGGAACCAAAATACAATTTGGAAAACAAATAACTTGCCGCATAACTCGATGTATGAGATTGTCATAAGGTCATTTGATGGAGAAACATACTCAGAAGAGGAGATAAGATTTGTTACAATTGATAACTCTGTAGATAATTCTCCACCGTCGTTTAATCCAGATGGTTGGGCAAATACTGTTGTAGTATATTGTGATGCGAATTCAAAGAGTCTTGATAGTTGTGGCTCTGGGGCAACTTTTGACCTCACTCAATACTTTACTGACCCAGAAGGTGGATTGCTAAGATATGACGTATACAACGATCCGAGTGTTCCTACTGACGATTTATACTATGATTATGTATCAATCTCTTCTGAAGGAATTGCTACTTACAACCCGCCAACAATTCGCTCTGACGATATATCTCAATGGTCTTTAGTGCAATTGAAATTTATTGCAACTGATAATAGTGATTTATGGGAAGTTTCTCGTTCAGTAAATGTGATTGTAAAATCAGTTTCTTTCGAGGTAATTCGAGAAGGAACTGGAATAATCAGTGATTCAGAACCAGCAATATTCTCCGGGCAAGGTCTGCCAGATAGTCTTGTTAAAGCCCGATTCGATTCTAAGTCAGGTCAAATGATTAATTCTACTAGAGTCCTTGCTGATGGAACATGGAGCATGGAGATTAGTGCCAGTCAATTGGGTTCAAAGGATACTCGAGAAATAGTATTCGAAATGGATGGGCAAATTTTTGCTGGTGAACAAGGCGGTGATGCGTTATTCCAACTGTCTTCAAAGTCCGAGTCAGAGAGTGGTAATTTGCTTCTTTACATTATTATTGCAGTAGTTGTTATAGCTGCACTAATTGCGATTGGTGCATTCTTCTTTACCTTCGAAGAATATGATGATGAAGAAGAATTAAATGAAATTAATCAGGTTCAAGAAGATCCTTATGCATGGGCTAAAGCAAAACAGGTGCCAAATATATCTCAGCAAGTTGTGCAAGAACCAGTTCAGCAACAAGTAGTTCAACAGACATCTCAACATCCAGGATGGTTATGGGATGCTCAAACTAATCAATGGGTCCCAGATCCAAATTATGTCCATAATAAGCAATGATATGGTGATTTGATGGCTAATGCAAAACCTGGTGTGCAAGAGAGAATCTTGTTACATTTACTTGACTATTCTGATTACAAGAATAGTGTTGAAGTGCCATTTTCATTGTCTCAAATGGGTATTGCAAATGCCGTAGCCATTGCTCGTTCAAATGTTCCAAGGGCAATTGCTGGACTAAAAGACCAAGGTTTGTTGATTGAAAGACAGGCGCACGTCAAAGGAGTATCTAGGAAAAGGAAGGCATACTTCTTAACAGATTCAGGAAAAAATTTAGCAGAAGAGACATGGAATGAATTACGGGCATTTCCAGTTAGATGCATACTAAGTGATGGCAAGATTGAATCCTCAACGTTGGGTGAAATAAACACAATACTTCCTTTCACTATGCGTTCTGTAGATATTATCCGGTATATGGATGATAATTGTATACTAGATTCTAGAAGCCTATCTGCAGATTTAATCGAAAGAGATCTTTCTAAACATGTGGAAAAACAATTGGTTACTGCATTGGGTGATTTGCCTAGGTTACGTCATTTCTATGGCAGAGAAAAAGAACTTGATAATATGTTTAATTTGCTTGAAGCAAGAGCAACAACTCTTCTAGTTCCGGGGATAGCAGGAATTGGAAAAACCACAATGGCTAGTAAACTGATTGAGCGTTTCATGCATCGAAGAAATTTGCTGTATCATCGTTGCCAAGATTGGGAAGGCTCACGTTCATTTTTTGAATCAGTTGGAGAATGGTTGGCAAATATTGGAGATTCAACATTTGCTGACTATATTGCTACAACTCCAGTACCTAAACCGGCAGAAGCTGCAAACTTGCTAATCAATGCCTTGGAAGGAACTCCATCACTGATAGTCATAGATGACTTCCATAAGGTGGCAGATGCAACATTACATCAAACATTCCAAACGATGGCATTAGGATTACTTGGAAGTGAAGAAAAAATAGGTTTAGTGCTTTTCTCTAGGTCTTTCAAACCCGTTGTACCATCAAAGGATGCAGAAGGAAGAATTGCTAGTTTAGTATTGCCTCTAGATGGACTTGATTCGGATTCAGGTAGGAATTTGCTGAGTAGTTTTGAAAATTTAGAAGATGAACAATGGTTGTACATTCATGGAATTTCACGCGGTCATCCTCTAGTTTTAGAGCTAATAAATCGCGGTGCTTCTGCAACAGCATTTCACGAAACACTAGAAAACTACGTCACAGTTGAGATATTTTCAAAACTTAGTGCTGAACAAAAACGAGTATTATCAGCATTGTCCATTTTCCGAGAGCCGGTTTCTATCGATGCGTTGTTAGAGCAAAAGTTGGATATTGATGTTCTTGATTCATTGGTTGAGCAAGGGTTGGCAAGGCAAGTAGACAGTGAAGTCTATGATGTGCACGATTTGATTAGGGAATTTTTACTAAGAAGTATAGATTCCAAGTTGAAAATAGAATTGCACAATAAATGTAGTTCATGGTATCAAAAATCCAATGATACTCCAGGTTTTACTATTGAAATGATTTTTCATTTAGTCAGTTCAAAAAACATGGTAGAGGCTGCAGAAATTATTGTTGAGAATGGAAGAAGTCTAATTTCCCAAGGTCATATGGAATTACTTGGTTTGATAAACTCATTGGAACAAGATGAATTATCAAGTGAGGTTTCAACAAAAGTCAATCACTACAAAGGTGAAATTTTAGCACTTCTTGGAAAGTTTGAAGATGCTAAGGAGGCATTTTCACATGCCCAAGAGATGGCATCTAAGGGCAAAGATGTTAGTACTCAAGCAGAATTACTTTCTGCTTTGGCAGACATTTCACTTAAGCAAGGTAACTTGGATGAATCATTAACTATGCATCGAGATGCACTTGAAATATTCATCAAGCAAAAAGATGCTATAGGTGCTGCAAGATGCTACAATAACATGGGATATATTCTGCGTAGAAAGAATGACAAATCCAAGGCTTTGGAGTCATATGCCGAAGTTGAATCAATCATAAAAGAAAACAATGATAGTGAACTAATTAGTTCACAACTAATTCTTGCAAGATCTTTAATGGATTTAGGGGAGATTGAGCGAGCGAGGGATCATGCATTGGATGCATTTGACAAAACTGACAAATTAAATGACAAAAAATTACATGCTAGATCACAAGCAGTTTTGGGCCGATATTATGCTAAAGTTGGAGATTCTGATGTAGCATCACATCATTATTCTCAAGCATTAGAAGCAATGAATGAAGAAGGAGATATATTGGCTATGGTCGACATCACTATTCTACTCGGTGAAGTCTTGCAAGATTCAGGTAAAAATGATGAAGCAATGGAACACTTTAGAGAAGCTCTTGTCATTGCAGAAGCAAATGATTT
>DUKP01000118.1:0-277 GCA_013329295.1 Candidatus Poseidoniaceae archaeon | reverse complement strand
CGTATGCAAATCGGAGAGTTACTGATACGTTTAGGTAGTGTTGCTCCAGAAAAATCCCGGCGTATGGAATACTTGCAAAGAGCACTTTCAGTCTTTAGAGAATTAGGTGCTAAATCAAGAATGAGGGAAGTTCAAACGCGTGTACATAATGCAGTTATGGGTCGCTGATTATTGAGGTCTATCAACTTCTATTGAGGTCACACCATCTTTGTGTAATACCCAAATCATTTGTGCACCTGATAACTCTATACTCCCAGTATGATTTCCTGCACCAGTG
>DUKP01000187.1:19901-23370 GCA_013329295.1 Candidatus Poseidoniaceae archaeon | reverse complement strand
CATTGATGACCCTAGAAACACAGACTATCTATGGGCAATCATTGGAATTTCAAGCCTACTTGGAATTATCTTGGTATTACCAATTGGTGGTGCAGACATGCCTGTTGTAGTATCTCTGCTGAATTCCTTATCTGGAATTGCTGCTGCCTTTACCGGTTTTATTATTGGAAATTCCGTTCTTATTGTTGCTGGTTCGCTTGTTGGAGCCTCTGGCTTAATCTTAACATTCATCATGTGCAAGGCAATGAATAGAACTCTTCCAGATGTTCTCTTCAAATCATTCGGTGGTAGCGGAGAGAAAGCATCTCTAACAAGAACCAAGGTTGGTTCTGATGCTGATGAGGTTGCTATGATGTTGGATGGTGCACAAAAGGTGATCATAGTTCCTGGATATGGTATGGCTGTTTCTCAGTGCCAACACCAAGTAAAGGAATTTGCAGATATAATTTCTGAAAAATACGATACTGAAGTTTCCTACGCAATACATCCAGTTGCTGGTAGAATGCCAGGTCATATGAATGTGCTTTTAGCTGAGGCTAATGTACCATATGAACAGCTTATAGAAATGGATGAAATTAATTCTGAATTCCCTGATTGTGATGTTGCTCTAGTTATTGGTGCCAATGATACAACTAATCCAGCAGCAAGAAGTGGTGAAGGACCTCTTGCTGGAATGCCAATTATTGATGCTGATCAAGCAAGAACAGTTGTCATTATCAAGCGTTCTTTATCGGTTGGTTATGCTGGTGTAGATAATGACCTATTCTACATGGACAAAACTATGATGATGTTTGGTGATGGAAAGAAGATGATGACTGAATTGAATAATGCAATTAAAGAATCATGATTACAACTTTTCTTAATATTATTAGGTAATGTTCAAAGGTATGCAATTTTTCGAAAAACTGGGTGAGACTGAGATGACTATGAAGCCGCGGCTTATTATCGTGATTTTGGCTCTGTTATTAGTCGCCCCTGTTATTGCAAATCCTAACGGCCCACCATGGAAAAATGGTTCAGATATGGTAATTGATACTGGTTGTACATGCCATGGAGATGGTGCACCTTCTACGGAAGTTGTTGTCTCTATTTCAGGAGTGCCTAGATCATACTCGATAGGAGAAACATATGATTTCACCATATCATTACAGCATGCATCAAATGAGATCGGTGGTTACCTATTGTGGGACTATAATTCTGGTACATTAACTCCTGGAGAAGGTTCACAAACTGTAACTGATGAACCTGGAGCACTTTCACAATCTGAGCCTGGCAATAATTGGATAGTATCTTGGACTGCTCCTGATTCGGATATTGGTAGTGTTTCTTTCCAACTTGTCGGAAATGCAGTAAATGGAAACGGTGAATTTGACGGAGGAGATTTGTGGAATATTTTGTCATTCTCGATTAGTGCTCCAGATACAACTTTTGAAGACGATTCTGACAACTTGCAACTAAGAACGATTAGTGTAGGAGATTATGATTCACTATTCGTTGCAGAAGAAGATCCAGCTGCTTTAGAAGCAGAAAGACAAGAAGGTATTGCAGAAGATTTCTTCAATAATGGAAACTTATTCTATTGGACTACTCTGTCTATCATAATAATTGGTGCAGTTGTTCAAGGTGAGTTCTATGAGAGGAGATTTGGTGGAGGTCCACCACACTTGGACATGAGTCTTGCAGTACCACAAGGTGTTCGAAGAGGTATTTTATCAATTGTTGCAATCTTGTTGTTTGCTTGGTCAGTAGATTCTTCGCAATCATGGGGAATAAAACTTCTTACAGGAATGTTAATGCTATGGGCAATATTTGGTGTTTATCGTACTGTTGTACAAGCAAGAGCGCCAAAGCAATACACCGATTTGGTGTGAGGTGGTCACCTGAGTCTCAATTTGAGTAGTGACTCAAATACTCGTTTAGCAACTCACACAAATGAATTATTTGCGAGATTTGGAATTTTACTATTCATTTGGATTATATCATCTATACCATGGCTATTGAAAATTGATGTAGTATTGGAATACTTTGTCAGTATTTTTAATCCATGTTCAGCAGATTGCCTAAACTTATACCAACCTGAAAAATGGTCAGAATTGCGATGGATAATTTCTGGTTTTCTTGGATTTATCACTATAACGCCTTTAGTGAATTTCCAATTTTGGACTTTTTCAAAACCTGGACTGACTAATAGTGAGCGAAAAATGGTCAAAATTACATTAATGATGGCACCAATATTATTCCTAATAGTTAGTTATATCACTGTCATTGAAGTACTCCCATTATTTTATCAATTAGGTCATAATATCCACACTGAATATGGTTTTGTGACAAAATATGATGCAATTTCATTAATTTATTTTGCCACAATGATATTATGGATACAAGTACTTGTGATAATTTCCAGTTCAATTATGATCTCTTCAGGATTAACCGGTAATCTCGATTCAAGTAACGCTAATTGGTGGAGGATTAGAGTCTATGGATTCATAGCATTAGTCTCTTTATTGTCTTACTATGAGAGAACAAGTAATGGAGTTTTGATCACAATAATTACCCTAGGTCTAATTGAGTTCTTTTCCCGGCCATGGACTACAAAGTCACCTAAATATAATGTCAAGATTGAGAAAGTATTTTCATCACAAGGCGACATAATTTCAACACTGAATATATCATGCAATTGTGAAGAAGATTTGAGTTCAGGATTTGATGAACATCTAGTAATGAAAAACATCTGTCAAGACAAAAATCTTCAAGATGATTTGCTCAAATTAATCATTATACACAAACCCAATAATTTAGCCATACATTGCTGTAAAAATGATAAAGTTTGGCGAGGATTAGAACATATTGCCCCAGATGTAAACATCACTTTGAATCAGTATCAAGATTTAGCAGAATAACCAACATTTGATAGATAAAGGAGTCTTGCTAACTCTATGAAGGGGAAATGGTTAGGATTCCCACTAATCTTTTTGCTGCTATCCGCAGCCATATTTTCCTTTACTAATGACTCTGTTATTGAAGAATGGTTGAAAAGTAATTCAATAATTGTTCAAGATGATGATATTGAAACTCTGTCAATTCAAAATGATGAATACTGGCCAGTATTGATAGTTGATTTTAATGGAAGAAATACCAATCCAAACACTGCTATATCTGAAGCAGAATCAATGCTTATCCCTAATGCAAATGAATATTTTTCTGAACTTTCCAGAGGTAGTGTCACAGTGAATATCGATATTCATACAGTTATGACTACTGCAATTGGTAATTTGGCAGATTACGGTGCTGATAATGGTGTGGAAAGAGATTCCTCAAATGACGGCACACATTTGCCAATGCAACTAGCTGAAGAAGTAGTTCTTGCCAATAAGAAAAGTGTCGACTGGGAGAAATATGATCTAAACAATGATGGAATAGTGGATAGATTATTGATTTTGCATACTACAATTGGGCAAGAAACTGGTGG
>DUKP01000187.1:0-19510 GCA_013329295.1 Candidatus Poseidoniaceae archaeon | reverse complement strand
GATGATTTGTCTATTGGACATTATGCCATGGCTAGTTTGGGTTCTGGAATGGAAGGATTTGGAACAGCTATGCATGAGATGTTACATCAAATGGGAGCCTATGATTTGTATCCTTCAGATGGTCAACAAACATCGGTATGGAAAGGGGTTGGAGATTGGGATATTATGGCCAGTGGCAATTGGAATGATGATGGAAAAACTCCTGCTCTACCAATGTCTTCAACACTAGAAACCATAGGGCTTGACAACTATGAAAATGTGATTTTTAACTGGGTTCAAGAGGCTGATCATTGTTCTGCAAATAGCATTATATTTTCTTCTCTTGACAAAATAAAATTAGATTATAAAATCCCAATAAGTGAAGGAGAGTATGTTTGGATAGAATATAGAGGTGATAATTTATTTGATGATGAATTACCTGGTAATGGAGTATTAGTTTCTTATCAAGATACTACAGTAAGTGGTTATGATGATAATGAATTGAATGTAAATAATAAGAGACCATATCTAAAGATAATTGAGGCTGATGGAAATGATGAATTGTTAACTGGTTCTAATGAAGGTCAAGCGAGTGATATTTTCATTAATGGAACGACATTTGGTAGTAAAGGGATAGAAATACGCAACCATGATGGTATTCTAGTTGATTGGTATGCTGAAATAGTAATACAAAATCAAGTTGAAATTTTATTCAAGTCAGATTCATGTGTTTCTGAATTTAGTGTTGACTTACCTAACTATTCAATAACATCTTTACTAAATGAACCAATTCCATTTAGTGCTACATCTTCTGTAACTTGTATATTAGATAATCAACTGACATCAACCGATGGTAGATTAGTTTCCATTTCTGCTAACCAACTTATTGCTGGTGAAACAACAGACTTAGAAATTAGATTTAATTCAGCCGCTCAACATAACTCAAAAACTCGCCTTGTTGGGACACTGGGATGTGGAAATGAAGTTGTAGACTTAGATATTGAGGTTTTATCTCTATCGATATTACCTAAAGATAGCAGTTTCAGTAACACTATACCAGTTAATGGCAATAGTGAAGTTTCTATCCCAATAGATACCACAGGTAGTGGAAGTCATAACTTTCAGTACAAAATTGATGGGCCATTGTCACGAATTGCCGATAGTCAACAAACCTTGAGACTAACTGGTGAAGATGATTATCTTATCATTGAAATTGAACCTAAAGAATTGTTAACCAATAACATGATCGTTAATGGAGTTATTGAAATTACTGATAGTAATGACAATCAATGGAATATTGATGTTGTACTTACCGCTGAAAGTTCTGTAACTAAATCATTAAATGATTACGTTAGTCCTTCTCAAATGGTTGGTCTCGCTTGTATTTTTGCAGCATTATGGATATTCTTGACCATGAAGGATTCGACAAAAAATGACAATGAAGAATTACCAAAACAATATCCGGTAACTGAGACAGCATTTGAACAGGTTCCAGTCGATGCATGGGGCAGACCAATCGATGATTAAACACGGCCTGGTAACCATCGTGCAATGTTAAGGTATTTCCACTGCTTATCTTCATTCAATCCACATACCCACTTTTTGTGAACGCCTTCAGCTAATCGAACTGCTAAACATACTTGCTCCCAAGAATTTGGTGCTTCATCAAGTGGTTGTAGCAACCATGGAGCATGTGATTTTCCAACATCGTCATCATAAACTCTCCATTTGCAACCATATTTGAAACCTGGACGCAATATGCAACCAGAATCAACTAAATGTGAAAATAGTGAGATGTTATTTTCTTTTGCTTGATATTTTGACAGCAACCACTCAATTTCTTCATTACGCAGATTAATACCCGATAGATGTTCAACACCAATTGAAGACAAAGGCCAATTATCCAAGCCATCAATAAAACACCCAGATTTGGTGACTTTTCTCTGTGAAAGCATTGATTCAATTGTATTTTTTTGAGTATCTGACAAATCGTCCCAAACTTCTTGATTACCTTGCAAATTTTCATAACTTAGACGATACATTGTAATATCCATTTCATCATCAATAACGAATACTTCAGGGATACATTCACTGGTAATTACTTCATTAACCCAATTTTTAAGTTCATCCCAGTCAACATTTTCTGATGCCCAAAACCATCGCATCTGTGATATTGGTTTACTATTAAAATGAGACTTATTTCTTGACCATTTTAATGCAAATGTTTGTTTTGAATAAGTGAAATTAGAAATGTTTCCTACTGGTATTACTATTTCTCCGCCTGATCTAGAAACATCGAAAATTACTGATTTAGCAATGAAGTCTTTATCATCATCTAAAATATGACCAACCCAGTTTGATTCTAATGGGACATGTCTATTCCAATGACAAAACAATACTTCAATTGATTCAAGTGAAATTCCATTTTCAACATTTAACCCTAGACCACTTTTTTGGTTTAATCTAGCGCCTAATGGATTAGGTAAAAACCACCTATCTCCTAATTTTGATGGAATTGGATGAGGTTTGTTGGGTGATTGTTCCGTATCTATTTGCAATCCTATGGGTCGTTTAGTACGTGTACGTGGATTGTACTTTCTTGACTGACGGCCCATGTTTATCGGTCGAATGACTGGCATATTATACAAACGGATTACCGTTGACTCTATTTGCTGTTACTACAACGGGTAATTGGTGCGTATATGGTTGATGGTTATCTGGGTAAGTTAACTACTGAGCAAAGAATGCTCATTCACCTGTTTGACAATATATTACCAACTAATCAATGGGAAGCGCCTGTTGCATTAACTCAAGCTGGAATTTCTGCAGCCGTTCATGTACAGCGAAAGCATGTACCAAGAACACTTAAGCGACTTGAAAAGGCAAAAGAAATTACTATTTGCAACAGACATGTTCCTGGAGCAAAACAAAGGAGAAAGGTATACTCCTTGTCTACTACTGGAAGAACAAGAGCCAAATTACTCGTCGATCAAACTCTTGCAACAATGGTAAGTTGTGAGGGGAAATCTATACAGATTCGTGAAATACCAAAGAACAATAGAAGAATTCTTGAAATTTTGTCTCACATTGATGAACATTTACATTACCACGATAAGCCAATCATATCATCAATCTCTATGGCTTCTGGAAAGGTATCAATGGATGCTCAATCAAGTGAAGATTTAGTTAGATTGATGTTCGCTTGTGCATGGGAAGATGGAATAATAACTCATGACGAGCATCAGTTGATATCAGGGGTTGTAGAATTTTTGGGAATGCATCCTGAACGAGTGAAAAGATTATCAGAAGAAGCTCGTGATTCAATAGAAATATCTCCACCTGAAGACATCTATCTTGAGATGCTTAGTCAAGCATTATTTGATAACCAATTGATAGATGATGAATTGACATTACTTGACACATTTAGAGGAGCCTATGGAATTTCAGATGAAGTGCATGAAAAATTGTTGAACTTAGCTAAAAAAGAACCAGTATACCCTGAAAATGTGAATACCTATTACAAAACTTTGGAAACAGCATTAATAGATGGAATAATTACTGAAGATGAGGAAGCAATGCTGGGTACCTTAAGAGAATCTCTTGGCATAAGTGACAAACAGCATGCTAACTTGTTGGCAAAAATTCTCGACAGCATAAAGTGATTTAAACAACTGCGATGTAATGAGGGGACAATATGGGGATGACCGATATAGAACTTGAACAACATGATAAGTTGAATTCTATTATTGAAACATTAAATCAAGATGATTTTGGCAATATCGTGTTAATCGGTGATATTATGTTGGATTGCTACATCCATGGTTATGCAAATAATTTGAACTCAAGAGCACCTGTTCCAGTACTTAGAGAAACTCACAGAGAAGAAGATGTAGGGGCAGCTGCACATGTTGCTCGTGGACTTCAGTCAATGGGATATAATGGCAAAATATTCGGTGTGGTTGGCGATGATAAAGCCGGCGCAAAAATTATTCAATATCTTGAAGATAAAAATGTTGAAACCTCTGGCATTGCTATTATTGAAGACAGAATAACTACTGTGAAAACTAGAATGCTCGCTAGTCGTGAAAGCCTAATTCAAGGTGAACAATTGTTACTTAGATGGGATGTGGAAGAAGATGAACCAATATCTGAATCAGCCCTTGAAGCAATCTATGAACAAGCAATAACTAACCTTAATGATGTAGATTGTGTTATTTTTTCTGATTATGGCCAAGGAGTGGTTTGTGATTCAGGAGTAGAAAGAATAACTAAACATGCGAAGAAAAATGATATTCCAATAATTGCTGATCCAAAGTTAACTGGACTTCATAGAACACATGAAGTGGATTGGATAATTTTTCAATCTAGAGGTTTTGAACTAATGAAACGTAGAATAGGAGAAAATGATGATTCTGTTGCTGCTGAATCACTAATTCAATCCTATGGTTGGAAACATCTCGTAGTCCTAGCAGGTGGTGATGGAGTTACTATATATTCTCAATTAGAAGATACTGTTCATGTTCCATGTACCTTACCTGAATTAAGACAAGTGATTGGATTAATTGATGCGGCAGTTGTAGCAATTGCAGTATCTATATCCAACGAATTCAGTGTTTCTGATACTGCCTTGTTGACCAATGCTGCGTGTGAATGCATCCTTAGTGCAGAGGCAACAGATTCTTTTTCATTGAGTAAGGAGATGTTGATTCACCGTGTTGGTGAGATTGCTTGGAATCTTCAAGTTTCAAAGAGATGATATCATTATGAGTTTTTGGACTCTAGAGACTAAGGCTGATATTGGAATATGTGGATTCTCAAATTCACTTCCCAATTTGTTCAAAGAAATATCTCTCGGAATGTTGAATTTACTAATTCCAGAAGAACAGGCAAAAATATTGCACACATTTACAAGGCATACTGCTCAATGGAATGTTGAAGTTAATTCATCTACAAATGATTATGAATCACTAATTTTGGTTTGGCTTGAGGAAGTGCTGTATAAATTGGAAGTAGAAAACAAATTTCTTGTTGATGCTCAATGTATGATAAAAGAATTAGAAGGAAGATTGACTTGTGAAGTTCAAGTATCGTGGATAGATTCTGATAGCGTCAATAGGAATTTAGAAATCAAAGCAGTAACATCACATGAATTAATGATTACTGAATTATCTGATGGAGAATCATATAGATCTGATGATGATTCTATTCCTGAATTAATTGGTCCTGCATGGGTAGGCAATGTTATTTTTGATATATAGTGGGAATTCCAAGGATGGACGCTCGTACTTTATGGCCAAATCCACACACTTTCTCCATCCCGCTACCCCACAGCACTCATGGCCCTAAGTAGGGCTGCTCCGTTCCCGGCCTGACCTGATTCCCCAGTTATTCATTTCCCGTTTCCTTCCGGAGACGGTTCATGACACCCGAGTCATGTAGGGGCGAGACATCAACGTCCGCATGTAGGAACCATAAAGCCGCTCTCGCCGCTCCAAGGCGTTCAGTCCACCATGAAGACGATTTGTGGTACAGGGTACGCCTAGCTCCCCACCTATCCCGCCATCCCGTCGATTGATTGGTATTTTAACAGAACGGTGAGACAAATTTATTCTTCATACTTGGAAGGGCACGAAGTTTTGATTATTTCAGCCTCAAATACATATTTGGAATCAATAAATTTCAGTACGCCTTTAGCATATACTGTCCTGTTATCATCAAGACCATTAGATACAGAAGCATCAACAAAATCAACTAATATTTCATAATCTGAACCATGCAAAATAAATGTCATTGTAGAATTATTAATGGTGCCATCTTTAACTTCGCCTCTTATGGCAATATCTTCACCAACATATCCATTTGGACTCTCCATGATTTCATCTACTGTTCTAGTAGGTTCGGGTGATTGCAAAATAACTGCTCCAAGAATGATAAGAGTCAGCAACCCGCCAGTGATTAGTAGTCTTGTTCTACGAGTGAACATTCAATCACTCTCCTTATGCATTAGGCCGATTGCATCTTCTATTTTGGACAGGTTATGTTGTTTCAATTTTCTGTTAAGACCTCGAACAACATCCTTAGTCAAACCGGGTCCATGAAAAACAAAACCACTGTATGCTTGAATTAAGCTTGCTCCTGCTATTATCTTCTCCCATGCATCATCAGCACTCATTATACCACCAACACCAATAATTGGTAATGAGCCATTAGTAAATTTATAGATGTGTTTTATGAATTCTGTAGATTGTTCTTTTACTGGCTTTCCGCTCAAACCACCCTGCTCTTGTAATGCCGCATCATTACTAAGTTCAGAAGGTCGAGAAATAGTAGTATTAGTGGCAACTATTCCAGAACAACCAGTTTCTACTGCAACATTAACAATTTGCTCCAATTGTTCCAAAGTCATATCTGGAGCTATTTTTACTAAGATTCGTTTAGGCTCAAGTTTACGATTTTTCGCTTGGGTATTGTTAACATTCATACAAGCCATGATAATTTTTCTTAATTCTTCTTCGTCTTGTAAATCTCTTAAATTAGGAGTATTAGGTGATGACACATTGATTACAAAAACATCTCCATAATCCCAAAGTCTTTCTAAAGTTGTTGAATAATCAATATGTGCATCCGAATTATCAGTTAGTTTCGATTTACCTAAGTTAATCCATATAGGAATTCCTGGTTTGCCAAACTTATTGTAATGCTTCTCAAGTGAATGTTGCATTTTTTCCGAGCCAGGATTATTGAAGCCCATTCGATTAACTAATGCTTTGTGTTTAGATGACCTAAACATTCTAGGTTTAGGATTACCAAGTTGTTCAAGCATAGTTACTCCCCCAATTTCTGCAAATGATAGGCCAATAGACTCCCATCCATTTATTGCTTCACCTTTTTTATCCATCCCAGCTGCTAGGCCAAATGGATGAATAAAATTAGATCCAAACAGAGATATAGACAATTTTTTATTTGGTTTGTAAATAGTTGAGAGGAAAAATTTTGTCATTCTATTGTTCGACAGAAATCTAAGCATTTTGACAGATCTTAAATGGGCTTTTTCTGAATCTTGAAAGACTAGCGTGGGCCGGATAAAGATTCGATACATCAGCCCCATGATTACTTCTCAGCGACGGCATCATTCAAGACTTACCCCTCATTGGCCCAATTATGCAGATGATTCACCCCTTGTGGCCTGTAGTCAGAGAATCTGCTCGAAGAATGGTTAGATTGGAACAAATTACGATTAAATCTGATATAAAATACTTAGAACAGATCAGAAAATTATCAGACCATATATCTGAAAAAATACCTCAAAGAACTACTTTTCCAATTCATGACCGTGTTGACAATGAAGATATTTGGATTTACCATACATCTGAAGAAAATCCATTACCAATCATATACCTTGGAAAGGAGAGGCCTGAAGAAGATATTTGCTGGATAGAAATGGATGTTAGTGAAGGATTTGAAGCTTTGATTGAATCATGCTTACAATTATTAGATGCTGGTTATCCAGGATGCAATGGCTGTGTAGATTCAGTTCAAGAGGGTCGTTGGAATGAGATAGAATTTAGAATTTCTCGCAAAAAAAATCTCTAACTTTTACATGCTGAATTTTCTCTAGATACTATAGTATCTAGTAAATATTTGTCCATGGAGAGGGTTCAAGTATCGCCGCCGGTGGGAGGTAAATCATGGCAATTGTCGTTATCGCTGAAAAACCGAGTGTTGCACAAGACATTGCCAAAGTCCTTGGTGTAACCAAAAAAACTGACACTCATTGGGAGTCAGATGACCTTGTAATAACATGGGCAGTAGGGCACCTTTTGGAGTTAAAAATGCCAGAGGAATATGACGATAGATTGAAAGATTGGCGAAAAAGTATCGATATGCTACCTTTTATTCCTGAGAAATTTGAACTTAAGCCAAGTAGTGGTAGAGGCAATAATCGAAAACAATTAACCGCTATTAAGAAACTTATTTCAGCCAAAAATTGCACTGAAATTGTAAATGCTTGTGATGCTGCTAGAGAAGGAGAGTTAATCTTTCGAAGAATTGTAGAATTTTCAAAGTCAAAAGTACCAATGAGTAGAATGTGGTTGCAATCTATGACTCCAGATTCCATAATGAAGGCTTATAATGACAGGTTGGATTCAAACACTTATTCTCGCCTAAGAGATGCTGCAGTAAGTAGAGCAGAGGCGGATTGGATTATCGGGATGAATGGTTCTCGAATCGCATCTACATTTTTGAGGACTGGTAGAAATGATGGCACATCAATGTCACTTGGAAGAGTTCAAACTGCTACCTTAGCATTGATTGTCGATAAGGAATTAGAAATTTTAGGTCATAAAGCTGAACCATTCTGGGAACTAGAGGTTGATTTCAAATCAAAAAATTGTGAATGGACCGGCAGATGGGAACGCCGTGACAACGTGGAGGATAAAGACAATCCTCTAACTAAAGCTCATCGTATCATTGATGAAAAGGAAAAGAAAATGCTCGAAGATTTGTTAAATGCAGATGGAGATTTCTCAACTAAGCAAGAACATCGAGACTCAAAAGAAAATCCTCCACTAAATTTTGATCTTACTACCCTGCAAAGAGAGGCAAATAGTATGTGGTCATGGACTTCAAAGCGAACTCTATCTGTTGCTCAAGAACTATATGACACACACAAATTAACTACCTATCCACGTACTGATTCCAGATATTTGCCTGAAGATATGATTGAATCCATAAGCAAAACTATTGCTCAACTTGGTGCTCAAGACCAACTCAACCCGCATACTGAAAGATTAAAGCAAAATGGATTAACTAATGTTTCACGTAATTTTAATGATAGTAAAGTTTCAGACCACTACGCTATAATACCGACTGGAAAATTACCACAATCCAACCTAAGTCAAGATGCTGCAAAATTATATGATCTAATCTGTCGACAATTTTTGGCTTCATTCCATCCAATAGCAATATGGGATGTTCAAACAAGAATTAGTACAAAAAATAATCAAGATTTCAAAAAGCAAGTTAGAATCCTTAAAGAGGCTGGATGGCGAGAAGTAAAGCCAAAAAGTAATACTATTCCAGAAAAGTGGAATTCATTAGAAACAAACCCGGCAATTACACAAGCACTAAAACACCAATTCAAGGAAGAAATGACAAAACCAACAAATCGACTTAAAGAAGCAAAATTACTGTCCTTAATGGAACATGCAGGAAGAAGTATTGATGACGATGAATTAGCAGAAGCAATGAAAGGTAAAGGGCTTGGGACTCCTGCTACAAGGGCTGACACAATTGAAAAATTAATTTCTAGAAACTTCATTCAAAGAGCACGTTCAGGTAGTTTAAGAGCCACCCCTGGTGGAATTAAGTTAATTGAATTATTACGAGCAATACCTGTGGAATGGATTACATCTCCTGAGTTAACCGGTGATATGGAAGCAAAATTGACTTCTGTTCAAAATGGAGATTTTTCAAGAGAACAATATATGCAAGTAATCTATGATAAGGCCGAAGAAATGATCACTCGAATCAAAAATCATGATAGAAATGAGTTGTTTAAGAAAATGGAAACAATAGGATGCTGTCTAAAATGTGATGAAAATTTAACTGAAACAGTACTTTCTTATTTGTGTCCCAAAAATGAAGGAAAGGGTTCAAGTTGTGATTTTGTATTTTGGAAGAATACCAGTGGAAGATGGTTTGACAATGATACTGCAAAGCGTTTGTTAGAGGAAAAAGAGTTAACTGATTTACATGGTTTCTTTAATAGAAATGGAGAACCATATGTTGCCAGTGTCAAGATAAATGAAAATGGTAGTGTAGAATTTGTTGGTGGAGGAGAGTCTACTTCTTCATCAGATGACGATGAATTATGTGAATGTCCAGCATGTTCAAGAGGAACAATTAGGCTAAATTCTACAATGTATGCATGTGATAATCAAGAATGTAAATTTAGAGGGTTATCTAAAGAAATGTGTAAGAGGAAAATTACTCCAGAGGAAGCAAAATCAATATTGCTTGAAGGAAAATCTGCTCTATTAGAAGATTTTACCTCGAAGAAGGGTAGACCGTTTAGTGCTTTCTTGAAGCTTGATGGAGATCGAGTCAAGTTTGAATTCCCACCAAGAAAAGCAGCTGCTGATGCTAAGCAATTCCCTGTTGTTGAAGGTGTTGTGGCGATTTGTCCAAAAACTAAAGAAGAAATTATTGAAACTCCAACTTTTTACCAACCTGCAAATGATGGCTCTGATTGTAAAATTCAAATCGCACGAGAAATGTCTTCAAGAGAAATTACTCGAGAAGAAGCTAAGATGTTGATTGAAAAAGGACAAATTGGTCCATTTGATGATTTTGTTTCTAGGAAAACTGGAAATAAATTTACATCTATTTTGTACTTGAAAAAGAATCAAGCGGTTGGTTATAAATTTGCTAAAAAGTAGACATTATAGTAAATTGTCGACATAACAATAAAACCAAACTTGACTGAGAGAGTATCATGGACGAGTTGATAACTTCTCATGATTGGGATGTTGTTATCGTTGGTGCAGGACCAGTTGGAGGTCATACTGCTAACATACTTGCTAAACTTGGCCATAGTGTTTTGCTACTTGAAGAACACAATGAAATCGGCAGACCATTTCAATGTGCAGGACTTGTTACTCCAAATGCCATGAAACAGGTTGGATTGTATGATACTATTTTGGAAGAGATTGATGGCGCACTAATTCATGGACCATCGGGAACATTAGTACCAGTAGGAACTGGTGGAACAGTAAGGACATACGTTGTTTGTAGAAAGTTATTCGATGAAGCTGTTGTCAGACAATCAATGACTTCAGGTGCAACATTATGGTTGAATTCAAAACCAGTAAATGCAGATGCAAAGTCTGATGGAGTAATTCTCACAGTGAATAAAGACGGAAATGAAATACAGATTTCAACAAAATTACTGATTGGATGTGATGGTGCCCATTCATGGACACGAAGATATTTCAAAATGGGGCGTCCAAAAGAACTCATGATTGGATTCCAGACAGAAGTTGTAGGATATCAGTATAGAAAGCGCTGGTTAGAAATGTATTCTGGTTCAGAAATTGCACCAGGGTTTTTTGCTTGGGTAATTCCTTCAGGAAATGATAGTTGTAGAATCGGACTATGGTCAACCGCTGACCGTTTGGATGGTAAAAGTATAGAGGAATGCTATCATAATCTATTGAATCATCCACTTTGGAAAGAACGATTCAGTGATGTTAGAGAAACAGCCCGCTATTGTGGACCGGTACCTAGTGGTATGGTGAAAAAGGCCTACAAAAATAGAGTATTGTTAATTGGTGATGCGGCTGGAATGGCTAAGCCTACAACTGGCGGAGGCATTGGACCTGGTTTTGAACAAATCAACGGCATTGTCGACAAGTTATCTATTGCAATCAATCTTAATGATTTGAGTGAAGATAAACTTAAGTCAATTGCTAAAAATCACTTTGAAAAAATGCGTAAGGAGCAAAATCGTGCAAGATCTTTGAGGAATTTACTAGTTAGCGATTGTGAAGATGATGAACTAGACAGAAATTTCGAGCAGTTTGCAAAGCCTGAAATAATTCAATTAATCAATCAAGTAGGAGATATCGAAAAACCAGTTCCACTTGGCATGGCTCTAATTAGAAAAGTCCCTGCATTTAGAAAATTAGCATTGAAAGCCGGTATGAAATTGATATTTAGTTAAGGTGATTTAAATGGGTAAACTTTTCTTAGAAGAGCGGATTAAATATCCTCCTTTTGAGAGTTATAGATTCAAGCCTGAATTACTACCTATTGCGATTGGAAAGACTGAAATTGCAAGTGATATATCTGAATCAGAAGCTTATGAAAAAATAAGAAATCTTCCACCACCATTTCGAATTGGTCACAAATCTTCATGGTTGGTTGAAAGACGTTATACATTGGATAATGATACTCTAAAACTAGATGAAAATCACGCACAAGAAATGCTTGAAGCAGTTCCTAAAGAATCAGTAGTTAGTAAACAAAGAACAGGCTGGTATCTTACACCAAATGTTGTTCACAAACAGGCAAGGAAAATTATGAACTTCTCGGTTTCCGTACTCTTAATTGCTTTAACATATTTGTTTTTAGAACCAATACTTAGCGTTTGGGGAGTTCCTAGTATTGGCACTGGTAGAGTTAGATTTGGTTTGTTGGATTATCCTGTACTGGCAGTAATAGTAGTGCCAATTTTATTTGTCCCAATAATTATGCGAGTTACTGCAAATTTTTCCGATTTAATTAAACAAAGAAGATTCCTTAAGTCACAACCTAAGAATCCAGAGATTGTGTTCCATAGTGAAAGTACATCTGGTGAAGATTTGGTAGCAACTATAAATTTCCCAGAAACCAAAGAAAATTGGAAAAATATGTCTGTCTTATGGCGTGTTGGCGTATTACCTCCAAGTCGAGATGCATTAATGGGAGCTTTTGGACGTGAAAGTGATAGCCAGCCACCCCCGGGCCTTACTACAGAGTTACCACACCACTGGTCAGTAGATTTGGATGATGGAACTGGAGGCGGTGAAGATTCGCCAATGCAAACTACCGAAATAAAAGGTGGATTATTCCTAAGACCAATGCGTATCATGCAACAATCTGAGATCGTAGATGTTGAATCAGGAAAGACAACTATTACACCTCCAAAAGGTGACTGGCCTGGAACAATTTTTTCTCCACTTATTCGAATACATTGGGAAATGGTAGTGATAATCGAAAGGGAAAATCTGCCAGAATTACTGTGGGTTCAACCACTAAAGGTAAAACATCCATCATTATTTTGTGTTACTGAAGCAATAGTTAACTCAGGTAGAACTGAAACAAATCACCCATTATCGCTGAAATAACAAATTAATGCTGTGATGGTATTGGTGCTGCTAAATCCTTGGTAATTTTTTCAACAATTTCAGTATGAAGGAGATTGTAATCACTGTCCCGTTTAACTGGGATAAAACCTGCTCTAATGATTGTATTTTGTAATTCAATTTCCGAAGCTGATATTTTGCTTGTACCAGATGCCGATACTACGTTTTCTTCCATCATAGTGGAGCCTGCGTCATTTGCACCGGATAGCAATGCCATTTGTGCAATACCTAAGCCCATTGTAGGCCATGATGCCTGAATACTGGAAATGTTATCGAAAAATAATCGAGATATAGCAACATGTCGAATGTATTCTGTTGGACCTGCGCCCAAAACATACTTATTTTGACCACGATTTCTTTTACCAAATGAATTTGTTTCTAACTGTACTGGCCAAGCAATGAATGAAGTAAAGCCCCTTCCATATTTCTCAATTGATGAATCCTGAAGTGTTCTTATCCTTGACATATGTTCTACTCTTTGATTAAGCGATTCTCCAAAGCCAAATACATTAGTTGCACTAGTTGTAAGGCCGATTGATTGTGCTTCTTCCATCACCCTAAGCCAGTTATCTGGACTACCTTTTTTGGGCGATACATCACTACGAACTTCATCAACTAGCATTTCTGCACCCCCACCTGGAAGACCATGTAATCCAACTTCCTTGAGTTGTTTTAAGACCTCAAAGGTACTCATTCCAGATACATCTGCTATTCCTTCAATTTCTATTGGACTAAAGCAATCTAATTGGATATTTGGATGGTTATTGGTGAGATGAGAAATAAGATCAAGATACCAAGAAAACGGTAACTCCGGGTTTACTCCTCCTTGCATCAAAATTCTACTTCCACCAATCTTCTCTAATTCAGATACTCGATTAGATATTTCTTCAAAAGACTGAGTATAGGTTTCATCATGCCCTGGAGGCCGATAAAATGAACAAAATTGACAATTAATTGTACAAACATTGGTGTAATTGACATTGCGGTCAACAAGATATGTTACTTCGCCACTTGGGAAAAACAATTTACGACGCTTATCTGCAGCCATAGTTAATTCATGTAATGGAGCATTAGAGTATAGTTCTGTAGCCTCTTCAATAGATAACCTAAATTCATTGGCTTTATCTATAGTCCAACCTTGCTGACGCTGAAGTATAGATTGCCAGTTCATATTATACCACCTAGTTACTTTTGCCAACAATTGATTCTATTTCAGCAATTGTTTTAGGACATCTTTCTGTTAGCACTATTGGACCATTCTCTCCGATTAAAACATCATCTTCAATTCTTATTCCAATATTTGAGTAGCGTTGAGGGCAATCAACATCTGGCCTCCATGCACCAAAATATAATCCAGGTTCAATAGTCAAGCACATTCCAGGTTGTAGCGTTCTTGGTTCACCATTTGGCAAATATACTCCAACATCATGTACGTCTAGGCCAATCCAATGACTAGTATTATGCATATACCAATTCTTTAATTGACCATTTTCCAAATCTAGTGCATCATCCAAACTTTGGTCAATAATACCTAATCTTATCAATCCCTCAGCTAAAACTCTCCTTGCAGCCTCATGAGGTGCAGTGTATGGATTTCCTGGAACACATTCATTTATTGCCGCAATTTGAGAATCTAATACTATCTGATAAAGTTCTTTTTGTGGTTCTGTAAAAATTCCATTAGTAGGCCATGATCGGGTAATGTCTGCAGCATAGCCTCTAAATTCTGCCCCAGCATCAATTAGAACGATATCACCATCTTTACATGGTGAATTATTTTCTTTGTAATGAAGAATTGTCGCATTTTCTCCACTACCAACGATTGATGGATAAGACCATCCTGAAGTCCCAGCATATCTAAAAAATCCTTCAATCAATGATTGTAATTGGTTTTCTGTTGAAGAATCACCACCACCATGCCTCATAGCAGCAATGTGAGCAAGACTCGATACGTCAGAAGCAAATTTCATCTGAGCAATTTCAGCATCAGATTTTATTAGCCGCATCTCAGCAATTCTGTTGCTCATATCCTCTACAGATATTGGACCCGAACCAAGTCTTTGACGTGCCCTATCTTGTTTCTTAATTGCATCAACAACCAAATCATCAACCTTGGTCATGATGCCCATTCTATGCATTACTCTTGAGGATTTAGCAATCATTTCACTAAGAACATTTTCTAAATCATCAATTGAATGTGCAAAATCAATTGGCCAGTTAGCAACTGCACCTTCTAAGCCTGGTCTTCTTCCTTCCCAAATTTCCTTTAACGTATCCTTAGGTTGAACAAAAAGATGTGATTCCCAATCCCCATCATTATTTGTAAAACAAAAAACGGCATCAGGTTCAATCCAACCAGTCATGTAAAGTAGATTACTTTGAGTTCTGTATGGATGATGTACATCATTAGAATGAATAGTCACTGGTGAAGAACATAAAATCAGCAAATCATTGTCATCAAGTGTTTGGCAAAGTTTGTTTTGCCTAGCCAAATACTCATCATTGGAGATTGGATTAGGCATTGCACCCAACTGCGCAAACATCTCTGCAAACATGATACTCCCACCTGTTTTGACCTATTCAAACCTTGGTTAACTATTTGCCCCATTTAGGCAAATTGAATGATGCTTCTTCCTTTCTAAAACGAATCAATAGAATTGATGCCAATAAAACAACAATCAGTATTATTGCAATAGCAATTATATTACTGCCATTTTCGTTATCATCCTCTGAATTTAGTATGATTTCAACTGTTGATTGGGCAGTATCACCGTCATTATCTGTTACAATCAATATAATCTTATGATTACCAGACTTATTGAGCTGCTCGTTTGACAAATTTTTACCAACATGAATAATCTCATCATCAATAAACCATGTAAAAGTAAGTTCGTCAATGTCATTAACAGTATCAAATGTTAAAGAAGCATCAATAAACCATGACTCATCTAAATCAAACTCTAACCCCTTATTGCTTGAAGTTTCAATTGAATTATTTAGTAAAATAATTGGAGCGACATTTTGAACATAAACTATGTGTGATTGTTTGGTGAAATACCCTACCGAATCTATTGCTAAGACAGAAATATTCCATTCCCCTGATTGATTAAATCGAATGCTGATACTACTATCCGAGATGTACTCCCCCTCTATGAGTCCACGAAGCATTCCGTTAGGCTCTGTAATCGTCCAAGTTAGTGCTACAAGAGAACTATCATATCCATCATCAATGCTAGTAGAAAATACTTCTAAGCCCATTTCGTATGTCTCATTTGTACCCAAAATTTCAACCATAGGTGGATTGGTGTCAAAGGTCAATATTTGATCATCAGAATTTGAGAATCGCAAATATGAATCTCTTAGATATATTTCAAAGTTCCAGTTGCCATCATCAATTCCCAGATAGGTTTTATCAATTACCAAAAGAAAGGTCCCGTCACTCTGCACAGTATGGTTTATTTCAACTTGAACAGACTCAGAAACGCAAGAATTTCCACTATATTGACATATATTAGCTTTGAAAGCAAAAGATTCACTAATCTCAGGAATATTCAAACTATTACTATCCGGTGATATAATTTCATATGACAAATATTTGATTTGATTATCTACAATATTTTGAAATGATGGAATATGAGTTATTACGGAAAAATGAGAATTTTGACCGATGAACAAAATGATTGAACTTTCTTCCAAATCTACATTATTTATTGCAGAAATAGAAAATGTACAAGTGCAATTCAATCCATCTACTGGTAATGATAGTTCCCAGTTGTAAGTATCATCTACAATAGATACATCTGAAAATATGCTTGAGGACATTATCTGACTATCAGTTATCAATAGAGTATCAACCGGATGAATATGATTTATTGACCATAATAATTCAGCAGCAGGAATATTAGATTGGCCTGAAATATTTATCAAATCTTCAAAGATTAAACCATTTTCTGTATTTATGGTTATGAATGGTTCATCATCAACGCTTGAATTAGAAGCAATACTATTGTCAGGTAAAATGCTTACCATAACAAAAAAAACTACAGTAAATGTAGCTATAGCCCTGCTTGACATGGTACTAACTATCGTATAGTACTCAAGAAGTTTCGGTCTTATTGTATCTATTCACTGAATGGGTCGCACAATTCACCTTGACCCGGGAAGCTTGTTGGATTACGAGGGTTGGTATCCCATTTGTACTCACAATAATTCACATGCCCGTCTCCATCAGTGTCGAACATCCTATCTGCGGCATCATAAGGGTCAAAGTCAAAGTGATATTCCCAGCCAGTAGCCATGCCATCGTCGTCATGATCTTGGAAATATACTTCAGGACCATCATTCCACTTGTCGCCATCTGTATCATTTGACACTGGATTAGTATTATTTTGCATCTCTTCATAATTGGTGTAATTTGCTAGATTTTGATAAAATTGAGCGCCATCAGGAGTATCAGGATCTATGTGACAATCTGAGAACGAAGAATCATTGTAACTAGGACAATAACGCTTGATTAAGCCAGTTCTATTTAAGCCATCTTGGTCAGGATCTTCTTGACCATCCTCTATCCCATCTAAGTCACTATCAATCATTGAAGGGTCTAATACACCTCTAGCGCCAAATGCAGACAACGATTCATTATCAACTAAACCAGATTCTATGGCATATTGAGAATATTTCACTTCCCATCCATCAAATAATTTGTCTCCATCAGAATCCTTGTCTACTGGGTTTGTATTCCATTTATCTGGGGCTTCAGCACCATTCATCAAAGAATCATTATCAATATCATATACTGCATCAGGTAATCTTGCAATAGCACTTTGTTCCGATGGATCAAGTGCCCATCTACCGTTGCAATCACACAAAGGATTATTTGGAACACTAAATCCAGATAGATTCATTTCATAAACTTCAAATTGTTTTTCTTGAACAAAGCCACCTAATGTGTTAATCCACACGTAACCACCTGGGCTCTTTGCACAGTTGTTATTTTGAGTAGGGACACAATTTGGTATATTCCAAGAGCTGGTAGCAACCCACAAACTGTGTGAATTAGTATTGTCTTCTTCTGATTGAACTTGCATTTCCCAACCATCTAACATTCCGTCATTATCTGTATCATTGACTAATGGATGTGTCGGTTCTTGGAATGGCCGCGGTATATACAACACCTCGTTACCATCTTTGAGCCCGTCTCCATCAGTATCAGAATTATTAGCATGAGTTAGGAATCCATCTTTTCCGATGATTACTTCTTCACCATCTTCAAGGCCGTCATTATCAGTATCAAAGGCGCATGGGCTTGTAGTATATGCTTCTCCACCACCAAGAGGCCACTGAAGAGTTCCTCCTCCACCTGTCGCCTCAAACTGATCATCCAAACCATCACCATCAGTATCAGGATTAGATGCATTAGAACCTGAATCACATAATGAAGAATATTCTAAGAAATCTGAAAGGCCATCAGAATCAGTATCTGGAAGCCCTGGATCAGAAACTACGAGAGTGATTTCAACACCACGGTTGACAACCAATATTTCCCAGCCAAATACTTCAATTCCATCAATCAATCCATCATTATCTGTATCAGCATCCATTGGGTCTGTTGATCTCCCAATAATCATACTTGGTTCGCCATTTTCATCAAAAGGCTCATTATTCTTGAATTTCGCTTCATATTCATCTTCATTAGTGAATCTTTCATTGTCTTCTACTACAACGAACCAAACTGTATCTCTAGAGGTAATAACTTGGTCTACGGAAACATACATTTGATAGATTGTACCAGAAGATGGAGCTTTGATATTAACTGGTTCTGTTTGACCACCAGCTTTGGTATATTCCGCTCTAACTACTGTTTCACCCTCTGCCACTGTTTCGCCGATTGTCTTCTTAATTTGAGTTACTCTTGTATTGAATATTAGTTCCTCATAAACCGCAGAACCATCACCATCACGATCCCAACCATCCATATCTGGGTCATCGTCACCATTGCTACTATCTCTTGGATTCAATCCATTATTGGTTTCCCATCCATCAGGCATACCATCTAAGTCAGTATCTTCTAACCAAGGAGATGTGAAATTCTCTGCTCCAAATTGTAATGCAGAACCATATTCTTCTAAATTATTTAGTCCGTCATCATCCCAATCAAAGAAACCATCTGATGGGTCACTTGGGTCTAATACATTAGTTGAATCAAGACGGTTAAGTTTTAGCGAATTAACAACTGATTCTGAAGGGAAAATTGAGTAACAATACTCATATCCATCAGGCATTCCATCACCATCAGAATCCCAGTCTGATGGTCCATTGAGTAAGCCATCACCGTCATCATCAAGGTAGAACCATGAAGTATTCTTAGTCATGAAAGGAGCATCAAAGGCGAAAGTTTGGGTATTATCATCTCTAATTGGTTCGTTACAGTTACGATAAACAATTTGGTTATTCCTATCAATTCCTTGAGTAATTCCAACAGCACGGTAAAGTTGTAATTGTTCACGTGAAATCTCTTCTGCATCTGATAGAAGGTCTCCATCAGAATCTTCCGATGTAGGATCTGTTCCAAATAATTCTTCTTGGAAATTCGCTAAACCATCATCATCGTAATCTAGAACATT
>DUKP01000016.1 GCA_013329295.1 Candidatus Poseidoniaceae archaeon | reverse complement strand
CTCTAAGTCAAGGTCCCAGTTGAACTCAGTAATATATTGGTCATCGCCGCCAGCATCCGAGTCAACAGCATCGAGCATTACATCTCTGGTATCTTGTATTTCTCTATCAGAGCCCGGATCTTTGTCCATCGCACAAATCCATAGCTCAATATCTCGAGTATTATCTATCTCATCGTATAGACAGTCTTCTTCATCGGTATATTGAGTGATTTCAGCAGTAGGAGAGCCAACAGGGGCTTCAGAAACGGTAATATCTTTGCTTTGTGAACTGCTCTTAGTACCTGAAACTACAGTCAATGTAACGGTATATGTGCCTTCAAGCTCCCAACTACAAGATACCTGTTGTCCGGTCTTGTCTGTAGCACCATCGCCATCACAATCCCAACTATAGGTTAGCGAACCATCTTGTGGCAGTGAACTTGATGCATCTAAATCAACACTATCGCCGGTCCGAATATCGTTTTTTGGCGAGTAATCAAACACCGCAGTAACCTTTACTTCACTGTCTTCATCACTCGAAAATATACAGCCAGATAGGCTAGCACAGACCATTAATAGCACAATCATCAGGGGCTGATATGTGGACTTCATCGGTTGGACTGGGGAGTTTATCCATCAAAAGTGCTTCCACGAATTGCGCCAATTAAAAGGAAAATAGTGAACTCTGCTTGTTTCCTGCTAGCAATTCCTTGGCATTCCAGCCAAATGCTTCGGTAATTCGGCCCAATGCAGCCGCTAAACGCTCAGCGTAGAACTTACCATCATATTCAGAAATTCCACCATCTTCTTCTGATTCTAACCAAGGCTCTACTACCATCGGTGAACGTGAGGCATCGGTCACCACATAGGAGACTTTCATACCTGAGGTAAAGCCAAGTCCGAGTTCAATTCTTGCCCTAGCAACTCTTACCTGTGCCATACTATCTGGATTGGCATAAGCCTTGGAAAAATCAACACTACCGTCTTTTCTTACCGTCCCCTTACATGATTTAGCCAAAATTAACTCGGTTGGGTCAACTTCGTTATTTCTTAGTGCTTTGACTCGTTCCAATGCACATTTGACTAATTCTGCCTCTTGATCTGCCAAAGCAAAGGTGAATAATTCCTTCATGGTCTTGGTTAGATAAGCAAACGAGTCAGTCCTCTGAGTCTCATACCCACGAATTAACATCTCTTCGCTAGGATAGACCACTTGCCCGACATAGCGCTTTTTAGCACCATGAGAAAAGAATACTGACAAGCCTTTTTCATACTCTAATACCGCAGAGTCCTTACTATATCGCTCAGCAATTTCTATGCCGAAATCAATCATACTCTGCTTGGCTATATGCCAGGCTTCAACTTTAGCCAATGCAGTCTCATCACCAGCGTCTGCTGCATCTTGCTCATCCGGTCTAATGGTTGACGGTGAGCCCTCTGGTACTGGTGAGCGAACAAAAATTGAATCTGTGTCAGAGTAGACTACATGGTGTCCCTCGGCTTCTAATTGCGCGATTATATCTTTGATATTGAAGCGTGCCCAAGCGGTAATTGAAGAGCCCAAATCGCGATGGGTAAAGCGATAAAAACCACTAGCAAAGACTCCATAGAAAGTATTCATGAGAATTTTAACCGCATATTGCATCGAATCATGAAACATTATTCCTGCTGAATCCTTGTCTTGCTTAGCTTGCTTGAGAGCGCTCTTGTGAACATCACGTTGCGCCATCAAATTTTCAAGTAGGGTAGGTACCAAGCCTTTGCGAACACTTTGATGACGGAACCTAGCACCTGTTGGTGCAACGTGAACAGGCTCATCCTCTGCTGGTTGGTCTGATTGAATTGGATCTATTCTTGTCGTATAGCAGACGTTACTACCAATCATGATTGACGGATACATACTTTTGAAATCCAGAACAGCAATCCATGGATGCAGTCCAGCATCAACATCGTGAACATAACCGCCAGTGATTTGTCCTTCCTTTGGTTCTGCCGAACCGGTAAGAGGTACAGCAACATTTTCGTTATCTGCTAGTCGGATTATCAAGGAATCAACCAGTTGGCTTGAACTACCATTTGCCGCAGTATCAAAACTAACTTTTGCAACTGCTGCAGTTGCTTCCTTTCGTCTAATCACTTGTAATTCTTCAAGAATATCTAACGGCAATTCTGCATCTCGAATACAATATTCCATCACAACATCTGGTCGTGCCGCCCATTCCTCATCCATCTTTGAAGCATCAACATCCATTTTGTGTCTATCTTCATCATCTGGAAATAGTAACTTTGCCACATAGGACAGGGTTTCACGCTGTGGCCTAATGGTCATACGAGTTTGCCACCAAGCATCGACTACGCTTCTTCCAGCCAAATTCCAAGCACGATTGCTTTGCCGACGAGGTATTAGTCCGGTTCGAGTACGCTTGATTTCTTGCTCGGATTGCTCTACCCTACCCCAGCCAAATAAGGCGGCTTTACGACGCCAGCCACCTCTTTTACTGAGTTCATCAGCCCTGTCTTTAAGCCTTGGTAAGTCGAAATTATCAATGTTATAACCGGTGATTATGTCAGGGTCTTGAGAGCGAACAATAAGGGTCAGTTGCTCCAAAATATGTCCTTCTTCACCTTCCAGTGCGTACTTCTGTCGGAT
>DUKP01000131.1 GCA_013329295.1 Candidatus Poseidoniaceae archaeon | reverse complement strand
TGATGAATAATCATCCAATGCTGTCTTTGAATCTACAATTTCTGCAATTTGATTGCCTTCAACAATAATTGCTTTTCCATCAGCGATTAACCAGTCCTCATTAGTCATATTTTGGCCAACTAAAGGTGCATCTGAGTCAAAACTGACAATCGGTCCGCAATTGAATAAAACGGTCCGCATATAACAGGGGAATAGGTGAGGGTTCAAGAATAATGGCTTGATGGGACAAACGGGTGAGGCAATATGTGGACACTAGGTATTGAGTCTACTGCACACACTCTATCATTTGGTTTAGTAGATCAAAATGGCATACCATTCCCTTCATCTACATCGACGATTAAGCCAGAAAAAGGTGGAATTCATCCAAGAGAAGCTGCAGACCACCATAAAGAAGCTGCAGCAAGACTACTAGAGGCAGCATTGGCTAGCCAATCACTTTCTACTGGAGACATATCTTCTATTGCATATTCACAAGGACCTGGCCTTGGCCCATGTTTACGTATTGGCGCATCTATTGCCAGAGGATTAGCATCTAAATTTGATGTTCCTTTAATTGGAGTAAACCACTGTGTAGCACATATTGAAATTGGGCGACAACAATGTGGCTGTGATGACCCTGTTCTGTTATATGTTTCAGGCGGGAATACTCAAGTGATAGCACGATTAGATGGAAAATATCGAGTATTAGGTGAGACACTAGATATTGGTATTGGTAATATGCTTGATAAATTTGCTAGGGCACAAGGCATACCATTTCCTGGTGGCCCAGTAATTGAAAAACTGGCTGCAAAATGGCTTGAAGAAAACCCAGAGGCTAGTATGGAAGGATTGGAATTGCCTTATGCTGTACGAGGAATGGATCTGGCATTTTCAGGAGTTTTGACTGCTGCTCTAAGATTAGTTGAGAATGGTAAGCCTTTGGAAGCAGTGTGTTGGAGTTTGCAAGAACATGTTTTCTCTGCTTGCGTCGAGGTAGCAGAAAGAGCACTATCTCATACTGGTAAAACTGAACTTTTACTTGGCGGAGGAGTTGCTTGTAATAATCGATTAAGGATAATGTGTGATTTGATGTGTAAAGAACGAGAATCCGAATCTTTTGCTCCACCAAGAATGTACTGCATAGATAATGGTACTATGATTGCTAGACTAGGTTGGTTAGAACTTAATGCAGGAAGAGTTACTGAGTTTGAGACAAGTGCGATTGATCAATACTTGCGAACTGACCAGACGCCAATAATTTGGGCTTAAGATTAGCCAACGGTTTTAAGAGGTCGATGGTGAGCCATATATCGGGGATATTCAATGAATGGTCGTAATAGACGTAGAAAGGATGTTCCATTCAATCCATTTGCACAAAATGCTGCTGCGGAAAGGAATCGCCGTCATGCTGAAAAGGCTAAGGAAAAACGTAGGCAGGAAAATCAAATTAATTCTGCTGAAGCAAGTTCGACAAAGCCATCACAGAATAAGTCATTAGAAGATTTACAAAGAGAAGCGAGGAAAAAAATTGGTAGTGAAATTAAAACTACTGAAGAGAAAAAAGACTTGCAAACTGCTAAACAACCTGTTGTTCAAAAACCAGTTGAAGAAAAAGTAATTGCTCCAAAAATTACACAAACTACTGCAGCAAAAACCGTCACAGAGAAAAAACCTTCACGTGAAGAAAGATTGGCTGAATTAAAAAGAAAATCTCAGCAATCAAAAGACAATGCTAAACTGAGGAAAAGTACTACAAAACAAGAAATGGCCCCTCAAGTTGAAACTGTTGAAGAGTCTGATGAAGTAAAAGAAATTGAAGCCGATATACCTGAATTAAATTCGACTGATGAAACATTAGATGGTTATTCTGGTAAAAATCTAAACGTGTTCAAAACCATACAAATCGTCGATAAATCTTCTGCAGGAATCTCAAAGAAAAAACGTAAGACACGGCGCATGGATAAAAAGGGCGGTGGGCGTCAACGCTTAGAAAAGAAACTAAACAAGCAAAAAATTCTTGAGTTCCGATACGTGGCTAGAGATATTTTAGATAATCCAGATGTTCCCGAAGAACATCGTTCTAATGTACTCGGTCAAATAATCGCGAAGGGTGAACGCATTAGTATTGATGCAGCAATGGAATTTATCGACCAAAAAACATTGGAACTTGTGCTTACTGAAGAGATCAGTGAACAGCTGAAAAATGAAATTAAAAGTATATCAAAAAGGAGATGAAAATATGGGTAATAATATAGTTGCAAAAGGAATGGATGTTAAGGTACACTACAAAGGAACATTGCCGGATACAGGAGAAGTATTTGACTCCAGTGAAGGTAGAGATCCTTTGGCATTCTCTGTCGGCAAGGGGCAAATGATACCAGGATTTGAAGAAGAATTAATGGGGGCTGAAATAGGAGAAAAGAAGACCTTTACATTAACTGCAGATAGAGCATATGGCCACAGAGATGAGGAAGCAATTTTACAAATACCACGCTCTCAATTTACCCAACTTGAAGAGCAAACTGCATTGGAAGTAGGTTTTCAATTAGTAGCCCAAATGCCCCATGGTCCTGCACCTTTCACTATCACTGAACTTTCCGATGAAACTGTAACTGCTGATTTCAATCATGCATTAGCAGGAAAAGACTTGACCTTCGAAGTAGATGTTGTTGACGTTAGTGAAAGCCAAAGCGGATGTGGCGACCCAAGCTGTTCCAGTGACAATTGTTAGTCAAACGAATGCTTTGACAGTAGTTTTGATGAATCGCCAACTACTCGCGACATCATGGCAGAAGAACGCAAAGACGAATGGAAGACTTTGTCAGGTCTTGATATTCCCGAATCTTTTGCTGATACTAAGGCCGCTGCGGGTCAACCACCATACACAAGCGGAATACATGAAACAATGTATCGCTCCAGATTATGGACTATGAGGCAGTATGCTGGTTTTTCTAGTGCGAAAGAAACTAATGAGAGGTTTAAGTTATTGCTTGAGAGAGGCCAGAAGGGACTTTCGGTCGCATTTGACTTACCAACACAATTAGGACTGGATGCAGATGATGAATTATCTCTTGGAGAAGTTGGCAAAGTTGGAGTTTCAATTTCAACTTTGGAAGATATGCGCGAATTATTGTCTGATATACCATTAGACAAAGTATCGACTTCAATGACTATCAATGCCCCTGCAATGATCTTGCTTGCAATGTACATCATTGTAGCTGAAGAACAAGGAGTCCCTGCAAGTAAAATTAGAGGGACTATTCAAAACGACATACTAAAGGAATATATGGCAAGAGGGACATATGTATTTCCACCAGATGAAAGTATGAGATTAATAACTGATATTTTTTCATATTGTGCTAATGAAGTTCCACTATGGAATACTATTTCCATAAGTGGCTACCATATTAGGGAAGCAGGATGTACTGCAACACAAGAAGTTGCATTCACACTATCAAGCGCTTTGGATTATGTAGATGCGGCAATAAAGACTGGTCTTGACATAGATGAATTTGCTCCAAGATTGTCGTTTTTCTTTAATTGTCATAATGATTTCTTCGAAGAAATTGGAAAATTTAGAGCAGCCAGGAAATTATGGCATGATCTAATTGATAAGCGATATAAATCCGAAAATCCAAAATCTAAGAAACTCAGATTCCATACACAAGTGGCAGGAGTCAGTCTAACTGCTCAGCAACCATTGAACAATATTTCTCGAGTGACAATACAAGCACTTGCTGCTGTATGCGGTGGCACACAAAGCTTGCATACTAATTCATATGATGAAGCAATTGGTTTACCAACTGAAGAAAGTGCAACAATAGCATTGAGGACTCAACAAATTATTGCCGAAGAAAGTGGTGCTGCTGATGTGGTAGACCCTCTTGGTGGCTCTCACTATGTAGAATATCTAACTGATGAAATTTATAGTGCTGCGTTATCAATGATAGAAGAGATTGATGCTAAAGGTGGTGCTATGGCAGCAATCAAAGAAGGTTGGCAACAGAGGCAAATTCATAATTCAGCATATTTACATCTAAAAGATGTTGAATTGGGTAAAAGGAAAATTGTTGGAGTAAATCATGGAATGATGGAGGGAGAAGTCCCGATTAAGGCTATGAAATTGGATGATGCGTTAGGTGAAATACAACGTAACAAATTAAAATCTCTAAGATCTTCTAGGGACAATAATGCTGTAGAGTCATCATTAAATAAAATACGAAATGCTGCTAAAAATGACACTAATTTATTTCCAATAGTCATTCAAGCGATAAAAAATAACTGTACACTCGGAGAAATAATGGGAGCTATGAAAGATGAATTTGGAACATGGATGGCTCCAAGTGGATTTTAGGTGATTATATGGGAATTAGATTGGATCATATTGGAATTGCAGTAAATACTCTTGATGAAGGAGAAAAATTTTGGAAACTACTCGGGCTAATACCTGATGATAAAGACGAAGAGGTATTAGATCAGGGTGTGATTACTAGATTTATACCAATTGCAAATGATATGCAAAAACCTGCAATGATCGAATTATTAGAGCCTACAAGTGAAGATACACCAATCGGGAGATTTATTGAAAAAAGAGGCATTGGTATCCAACAAATATGTTTTGAAGTTGATGATATTTACCAATTAATTGACGTGTTGCTCAAGTCAGGAGTTAAGATGATTGATGAAGTGCCTAGAAGGGGTTCTAAAAACTGCTTAATTGCCTTTGTTCACCCTAAATCAACAGGCGGAGTCTTAGTTGAATTGTCACAAAGCAATAGGAAACAATCATAATCCATCTCGATTATTAATAATCATGCGAACTTGTGTTGACCAACTAATGGCCTTGTCACATATTGATGGACCAAGATTGAAAGCCGAAGCACACTTTATTGCGACACGACTTGATTCGCTCCGTTATAGCGGTAAAATCTCGAATGATGCGTATTTAGATGCAGGTTCGATTTATGGTGCATTTGAGATGTTTGCCAATTTGATTGACATGGGAGTGCCTCAGAAAGAGATTTTTTCCCATTTGAAACAACAATTAGAAAGGGCAAGAAAACTTGAGACGAAATACCCGGGTCTTAACAAAGCTATTGAATCTGGCAGGGCTAGTTGAGTATGTCTGAACAAAATGTACTACTAAAAATATCAAATGTACGCAAAAACTTTGCTGAAGTAGTAGCATTGGATGGCGTATCCTTTGAAATAAATTCAGGTGAAGTTGTTGGTTTGGTTGGTAGCAACGGAGCTGGTAAAACTACTCTTTTGCGATTAATGTCTGG
>DUKP01000098.1 GCA_013329295.1 Candidatus Poseidoniaceae archaeon | reverse complement strand
ATAGTCTTGACCTTCTTGTTTTACTCCTGCAAAATTAACCCAACTGTCTCCCATGTTTAATTTGGGTATTTCCAAATTTAGTCCGGATATTTTTCTTCCCTTGATTGGCTTACTTGGATATCCTTCTGACGCTAAAACTACCGTTAATGCATGGGCATTATGAAATTCAACATCTAAATCCGCAAGCCTGTCAATCGATGCATGAAACAAGACATCAAACAAATCAGTTTTGATAAGTGGTAGCGTGATTTGGCATTCTGGGTCGCCAAATCTAACATTGAATTCTACTATATTTGGATCACCATTTTCAGTAATCATTAGCCCAACATAAAGCACACCACGGTACGGTGTGTCAAGATTTGATAAATAGTCAAACATTGGCTTTACAATTCTAGAAACTACTCTCTCATGTATCACATCAGTAATAACCGGAGCTGGACAATAAGCACCCATCCCACCAGTATTGGGCCCTTCATCTCCGTCATATGCACGTTTATGGTCTTGGCTCGCTGGAAGACAAACAAAGTCAGAACCATCCATCACTACCAACATACTGGCTTCTTCACCTGGAAGAAATTCCTCAAGCAAAACCTTGCCATCGGAATTTATTGAATTAATTATGAACTCTTTTGCTTCGGAAAAATCACTGGTTACAACTACTCCTTTGCCACCGGCTAAAACATCTCTTTTAATGACCCAAGGATTAGCAGAATATTTGTCAAGTGCTGATTCAATATCAGAATCCGAATCGAGTATCTGAAAGCCTGCGGTAGGAACACCGACTAATTGCATGATCTCTTTAGCGTGCAACTTAGAGCCTTCCAAGTTTGCTAACAATCCAATTGGCCCAAAACATGGAATTTTTTCTTCAGCCAATACATCTGCTAAAGAATTGCAAAGAGGAGCTTCAGGCCCGACAACTACCAAATCAATCGAATTATCTTGACAAAATTCAACAATTGTTGAATTATCGTTATTGCTTAAGTCGACATTCTTAGCCAACATCTTCGTTCCTGCATTGCCTGGACTACAATATATTTCTGAAACCTGAGCAGAGTTATGCAGCCCTAAACATAGAGCATGTTCTCTTCCGCCACCCCCAATAACCAAGACTTTTCTGTCGCCCATAACATAGTGTTGATGCAAACGATTGATAATCTATTTTACCAAAATAAACTATCAATTCCGTCAAATGTTAAAGGCCTTCAATTAAACGCCACATCATGCAAACAGTCAATGATGTAGCACTTGACTTAGGAATTTTATCATTAAGCATAATGACTCTATGGCTATATCTCCCAGGATTTTTAGCAAATACATTTGCCATGATGTGGGGCAAATGGTTACCAAAAACCGGTTATGGGCCATGGCCTATTGACGGTGGTAGAAATTGGAAAGATGGAAATCGGATTCTTGGTGATGGGAAAACCTGGAATGGGCTTATTGGAGGCTCAATTACATCCGGAATATTGTGTGTGATAATCGTTGCATCAATGGGTGATGCACCGACTTCGGAAACTGTTGAATCTGGTATCTTTGCTCATCCCTTAACTGGATATGAAGGGACATGGTTTGATTTTGGTTCAGCCAATTTATCGGCGTTTGTTTTAGGGACTTTCCTCGGATTTGCTTGTTTAGTTGGCGACAGTACGGGATCATTTTTCAAGCGCCGAAGAGGCCTGAAAAGAGAAGGAGAGATTTCATCCAAAGCACCACTATTAGACACATTACCATTCGCCATCATGGTGTTCTTATGGGGCCAATTATTCTTAGGCGATTCATTGTTATCACAAAGCGAGCTTATTGTTCCAATGATAATTATGATAATAATCACACCAATTCTTCATCGGTCATTTAATCTCATTGGATACTATATTGGTTGGAAAGACGTGCCTTACTAATCGCTACCATTGTAAGTAAATTCGGCAAAGGTTTCTTGAATGACTTGCTTGAGTCTAAACTATGCGTGTGAATACCACATTAGTTGCATTGATGATGATTACAACTGTTCTTTTGAGCCCTGCTGCCTTAGCTGAGGCACAAAATGATGGCTCAACTCAAACAATCACCAACTCTGAAACATGGTCTAGTGATGCTTCATTAGATGGTGATGTAATCATATCAGATGGAGGAGTATTAACAATAGATGGTATCATCAGTGTTGAAACTGGTAGTACTATTACAATCCAAGAGGGGGGCAATCTTGTATTGAATAGTGAACTAAATTCTGCTGATTTAACAAATGAACTTTTCATGGAAGTTTACAATGGAACAACAATTCAACCTTACTTCAACGGACTTACTGATACAGGAACCATGAGAATCAATATGGCGAAGGAATACTTTAGTTCAATGGAAGTAAATGTGTCAGTTGGAGGAACAAACATTACCTGGACTGGTGAAGATTATATCGACTATAGTGTGGAATTTCAAGACGCTGCAATCGATGTTAATTTTAGCGGTTTTTGGCTTTTCCCAGTATGGATTGATTCTATCCAAGCTTTTGACAGCAATGGAGTAATCTATACACTTGATGCTGATGAATGGATCCACAGCAATGGTGTGCTAAAAACTGAAGAAACTGGGGCTGCTTTTACAATTAATGTAGAAGGTGAATTGAATTCAATCGGTGGAACGATTTCTGGTGCAGACATATCCTGTAGTGGCTCTTGTTCCTTTGAAAATAGTACTCTTTCATGGAGCGCTCCAATCAATGTTAATGACGGTGCTATGCTTGCTATGGAAACAAGCATAATCAATGGCAG